>CAVIXF010000358.1:0-2819 GCA_963646585.1 Candidatus Gastranaerophilales bacterium HUM_1
GAATAATCAGGACCGACCCGTCGGTCAAGCACATCGACTTTGTGTTCACCGCCGCCGACAAGGCTGACGGAGCGGAGAGAATCATATCTACCCTGCGGAAGTACAACATCAAAGGCGGATTCTTCTTCACCGGAGAGTTCTTCGAGAAGTTTCCGGATGTTGTCCGCCGACTTGTCGCGGAAGGACACTACGTGGGAAGTCACTCCTACGGGCATTTGCTCTATGCCCCTTGGGGCGGCAAGCGAGACTCCCTGCTGGTGACAAGACAGGAGTTCAACGAGGACATGTTCAAGAGCTACAGGCAATTGCGGGAGTTCGGCATCACGGATGCGCCGTACTTCATCCCGCCTTACGAGCATTACAATGCGACAATCTCCTCCTGGGCGCGCCAGCTTGGCCTTCAGGTCATCAACTACACCCCCGGAACCCTCACCAACGGCGACTACACCACCCCGGAAATGAACCGCTACTTCAGCAGCAAAGAGATTCTCCGCAGGATTTGGGACTATGAGCGCAAGGATCCCAACGGTCTGAACGGCCACATCATGCTGATCCATTTCGGAACGGAGCCGGCCCGGACGGACAAATTCTACGACAAGCTCCCCGGACTCATCAGGGAACTCCGCAGGAAGGGATACTCATTCACACCATTGAAAGATAATGATTAAGCACATCTATAAGCACGAGGGAAAGTTTGAATTCGAGGCGGGAGGAAGCATTGACAATCTGGAGGTCGCCTACCACACATCGCCGTTTGGATATTCACCGGACAAGAAAGTGATCTGGCTTTGCCACGCCCTCACGGCGGACTCGGATCCGGAGGATACTTGGTGGCCGGCTCTCGTCGGTCCCGGCAAACTGATTGACACCGAGAAATATTTCGTGATCTGCGCCAACGTCCTTGGCTCGGCCTGCGGCTCGTCAAGCCCGGCCTCCACGAATCCGAAAACAGGGAAACCTTACTATTTCGAATTCCCCCGCGTGACGGTCAGGGACACGGTACGTGCCTTTGATCTTTTGAGACAACATCTTGGCATAGAGAAAATTGATGTGCTAATCGGGACTTCGATGGGGGGATTCATGTCGTTTGAATGGGCTGTGATGTGTCCCGGGGTGTTCGGCAGGATATTCTTTATAGCCACCGGAGCCCGCGTGACCCCTTGGCTTTCAGGGTTCAACGCCGCCAGCCGCATGGCTCTTCTGGCCGACCCGACTTTCAAGGAGCATCGTGACCTGAACGGCGGCATGGAGGGTCTGAAAGCCGCCCGCGCCATAGCCCTGCTGACCTACCGCTGCGAGGAGGGACTCTTCAAGCAGAACGAGGACAGCGACGACACAGTGTTCGCCGGCAAGGTTGGATCCTACTACCGCCACCAGACCTCCAAATTCGTAAAGGAGTGGGATGCATATTCCTATCTCTATGTCTGTGACGAGGTTGACAGCAACAATGTAGGCCGTGGCCGTGGAGGTGTCGCCGCCGCCCTGTCCAAGATTAAGACAGACTGCACATTCATCTGCATGTCCTCCGACGAGCTTTTCCCTCCCGAGGACATGAAGCCTCTCTCCGCCATGATTCCCGGCTCCCGCTACCATCAGATTGAGACCCCCTACGGCCACGACGGCTTTTTGATAGAAACCGCCGCCATCGCGGAAATCCTCCGCCCGGCCCTCCCGTAGCCGGACCTGATGGCTGGCATAAAGATGTTCGGTGGCGATTAGTAATCATTAAATTATGAGCAAATCGGGATCGCCACGGGGTTGTCTTCTGAGCGGATTGAGGTCTTGAGGCAGAGTTGAAAAACGGTTCCCTACTTTCCCGAGACGATGTAGAAGCAGGAGGTGGAGAGGAAGTTGCGGAGGAACGGGATGTGGTCGAGACCGAGACGCAGACGGGTCGGACGGAGGCGGAATTTGGCCTTGTAGTGAGGGCTGATGAGCCAAAGTTTGCGCTCAACAATCTGAAATCCGGTTTCTTTGCAGAGATGCTCAAACTTCTCCGGAGTCATCTTGGAGCGCTTTATGCTCAGCAATTCGTCAATCTTGGCGGGATCTTCCTTGAACATCCTCAGATAGCCTCGGTAAAGGCTGGACGGCAAAAGGTGCGTGAACGGGGTTTTGGAGCAGACACCGCTTTTGCAGATCTGCTGGTGGCCGCCGAACGGCATCTGCCAGGCCGGGAAGCCGAAGAACACGATTCCGTCGGGTTTCAGGAACTTCTTGATTCCGTTGAAGAACGCTGGTTTGTCTTCCGGTTCGATGTGTTCGATCACATCGTGAATCAGCACGATGTCAAAGCGGTCGTTCCGAGGAGGCATATTCAGAAAGTTTCCGCTGATGAATTCGCCAGAGACATTCCTTTTTGCGAAATATTCCTTGGCGTGTTCTATCTTGTTGGCAGCCAGGTCTATGCCTGTCACGGAACAACCCACCTCGGCGAACGGCAGAAGGTTCCCGCCCTCGCCGCAGCCGATCTCCAGAACCCGTGTCCCGGCTCCGATGCTCTTGAACTTTCGAAGATAGTCAATGTAAAACTCCCGGGAAGTCTGGGCTAACTCCCTGAAATACCGTTCTCTGTCCGTGTGTCGCTCCTGCATTGTGGTTGAGTGATAACTTTGTGAAGAAATGAATATTGTTGGGCGGCTTTATGTTTAGTCATTAGCCATGGCATTCCGGATGACTTCCAGAATCTCGTCGCCGTACTTGTCGCACTTGGACTTGCCGAAACCTTTGACACAGAGGAGTTCCTCTTTTGTCTTTGGGGCGATGTCGGCTATGGCCAGCAGGGTTTTCTGGTGGAGGATGATGTAGGCGGGGACGTT
>CAVIXF010000358.1:2829-3751 GCA_963646585.1 Candidatus Gastranaerophilales bacterium HUM_1
GGCCGGGACGTTGTCCTGCTGGTATTTCTCTCGACGCCACTCCACGAGTGCCTGGACCAGTTCGGGGTGGAGGCTGCCGGTGTAGGTGGAGTCGCTGCCATCATTCGGCCGCGGTGGTTCGGCAGACTCACCAACCGCGTTTGGTCGCTGAACTGACTGCCCTTCCGGTCCCCGAGTCTGCGGTGCGCTGAGCTTGTCGAAATGGCGAAGCGACTTTTCGGGAGCCGAAGTCCTCTCAGGGGTGGGCATCAGCGACCTGACTAACGCCTTGAGCGACTGCTTGTCCGCTAACTCATTATCCGTCTTTAATTTATGGTACGCCTTTGTGCTGAACCCCTCGGCCAGAATCCTCTCGTAAAGCGTCAGCCTGAACCTCAATTCGGTCAAAAACTCCTCGGCCGCCGTCTTGAAAGCCCTCCTTACCTCCTTGTCGTCAATCTCAATGAGAGTCAGCGGAGCGGCGAACGAAGCCAAAGGCCGAAGCTCTTTGCGGAAATACTCACAAGCCTTTGTGACGCGCTCCCGAAGGAGAGGAAAATCCTCCGCCGCGCCGCTGTGGATGGATGCGACGATGCGCTGGATCTGTTTCTGGAACTTCTGAGCCGTCTCGCTGAGAGAACGAATTCCGACCTTATTGAACCTGTCCGCCTGGTCGGGATAGAGGTTCGACAGGTTGACCTGATATGTTCGGTTGACCCTGATGTAGAGGTAGCGAAGCCGTTGAAAGTCAAAGGCATCGCAGAGAGTCGAAGTGAAATATTCATTGGTCATCGCAGGTAGTTTGAGACTCGCCGCCTCCGCCGGCTCACGGCTGCTTTCGAACGTCGAGACCTCTTCGCTGGTGAACGTGCAATGCCGGGTGATCGGGGTGGTCAGGACGATTCCATCCAGGGTGCGGCAGCGGGAAAGGGCCACATAGACC
>CAVIXF010000360.1:0-3619 GCA_963646585.1 Candidatus Gastranaerophilales bacterium HUM_1
GGTCGTGGTCGTGCCGGTCGTGCCGTCGGCAATGATGTTCTTGTCGCCGGTGATGGTCGTATCGGAAGAACCTTCGCCGACCTTGTTTTCGGTGCCGGTGACGGTCGTGTCACTCGCGCCGGTATTGACAGTGTTGCCCTTACCGGTGACGGAGGTATCGTCCGTATTCACCGTATTGCCGGAGCCGGTCGCCGTGGAGCCGGAGCCGTTCACGGTGTTGTTGTCACCGGTGGCCGTGGAGCCGGACTTACCTTCGGTTCCCTCATCACCCTTTTCACCGCCGGTGACCGTGTTGCCGGAGCCAGTGGCCGTCGAGCCGTCGCCGGTGACCGTATTTTCCTTACCGGTTGCAGTGGAGCCATCGCCGGTGACCGTGTTGCCCTTACCGGTCGAAGTGGAGCCTTCCCCTTCGGTCGTATTGTTCTGGCCGGTGGAGGAGGAATTGTCGCCCTTGGTCGTGTTGTCCGTACCGGTCGCCGTGGAGCCTTCGCCGGTCGCCGTGTTGTTGCTGCCGGCGGTCGCAATCGCCTTATCCAAAGCGATCAAGTTTTCAGCGATGGTCTTATCCGCTGCGATGGAATTGTACTTCGTTTCCGGCTTTGCTTCATCCGTTGCCGGGATTTCGCCGAGCTTGCTGTAGACGGTCGCGCCCGTGACAAGCGTCGTCGCATCCGCGGTAATCTCGCCGGTGACAGCGGAAATCTTGCTGTTCTCGATCTTGATGTTCGTGCCTTCGGTGAGGTCGGAGCTGCCGGAAATACCGGAAACTTCGATGGTGAAGGCCTCGCTGCCGTCCGTGTACTTGACCGTGGTCTGGTTGTTGGTATCAGCCCCAATCTTGTAGGTCGTCTTCGCAATGCCGGCTTTGTTCGTGAGAGCCGTGACCTGCTTATCGAGAGCGGTCAGGTTCTGTCCGAGCGTATTCGCCTGGGTCGCATAAGTACCGTTTTCAGTCGGTTTCGCGAAGTTCCAGACATCCGCGCCGGTGACCAGCGTCTTCGCCGAGGAGCTGACTTCGCCGGTCTTCGCGGAGACGACATTGTTGTCCACAGAAATTGTGTCGCTGCCCGTGAGGCCGAGAGCCTTCGCCGGAATCTTGATGGTGAAGGCGGTCTGGTTCTCGTTATTCTGGACCGTCACAGTGCCGTCATCGGTCGCCGTGTAGGTCGTATTCTTCACGAGGGAATTGTACACCTTCGTATCGAGAGCGACGAGGTTGTCACCGACATTCTTCGTCGCGTCGATGTAGTGATAGGTTCCCGCCGCCGGAGTCACATAGTTGTAAACAGTGGCGCCGGAAACGAGGCCGGTATCGTCGGCTTTAATCGCGCCGTTCGCCGCAGCGGAAATCTTGTAGGAGCCGTCCGTCTGCTCATCGATGGTGACATTGTCGCCCGCTTTGTAGACATCTTTGAAGTAGCTGTTGTCGAGCTTGAGCGTGAAGGCCGTCGTCTTCCCGTCCGCATACATGACATTCACAGCCTTATTGTCTTTGCTGAGCGTGTAGTCGCCGGTCAGCTTGACATTTTTGATTGCATCGTAGACAGCCGCGCCGGTGACCAGCGAAGTGTTGTTCTGTCCGACATCACCCGTCACAGCGGAAATCACACCGCTTTCGACCGAAATCGTCGCATCGTCTCCTTCGTACTGGCCGATTTCATCCGGATTGACTTTCAGCGTGAAGGCCTTGGTCTTGCCATCCGCAAGCATGACATCCACACCTTCGGCCGTGACCGTGTAGGTCGCATCCTTGAGCTTATTGCCTTCGACAGCCGATTCGAGAGCGGCCAAGTTCTCCGCCGTCGTAGCCGTCGAGCTCAGGATATTGCCGGTCGTCGTCGGACGAAGTTCGGTGTAGAGCGTCTGGCCGGTCACGAGACCTTCATTGTCGGAAACAATGCCGCCCGTGAGCGCGGAAATCGTCGCCGTGCCGTCGCCCGTATCCTGAATGTGAATCGTCTTTTCATCACCGTAATTCTTGGTGACAACCGGCGTCGTTTCACTCGGATCGACAGTTGTCTTGAT
Organism: Candidatus Gastranaerophilales bacterium HUM_1; assembly: GCA_963646585.1. Lineage (GTDB taxonomy): Bacteria > Bacteroidota > Bacteroidia > Bacteroidales > UBA932 > Cryptobacteroides. Next base: position 2,026 of record CAVIXF010000360.1, read on the forward strand.
ACCGGCAATCGTGAAGGCCGCCCTGCTGCTCGTCGGATCCGAACCATTCGTCATGACTGTGACGGTGCCGTTTCCGGCGGCGTCATACGTCACTGTGTAGGTATCGTTCTTGACGAGGCTTGCATACACCTGACCGCCGGAGACGAAACCGTTGTTGCCGGAGGAAACCGTGCCGATATTCAGCGTCGCGAGAGCGTTTCCTGCATTATCGTAAATGGTATTGCGGGCAAGCGTCTGGCCATTGCTGTGCTTGTAGGTCTCCGTCGTCGCGAAGAGTTGCTGATTCGCCATAGCGAGCTGTTCATACGCAGCCGCTTCGCCTGCCGCCGTGCCGGCCTTGACATTCGTCAAAGTGCGGCCGCCGAAATCGACATCCGAAGCCGTCACGTCCGCGCCGACTTTGATCGTCGTGCCGTCGAGGCTGATGAGCTTATTGTTTTCCACAATCGCGTCATTGAGAGTCTTCAAATTCGCTGCGATACTGCCGTCCGCCGTGATGTAGGTGCCGTCGACCGTCTTGCCAATCTTCTCATCCAAGAGGCTGAGATTCGTGCCGGCCGTATTTTCCGTACCGATGACATTCGTCGAATCGATACCGGAGCGCGTTTCATTGTACACGGTGCCGCCGGTGACGATGCCCGTATTTCCGGAAGCCACCTGGCCGTTCGCCGCGACGGAAATCACATTCTCATCGCTGATTTCGACATTCGTGCCGGCCTTGTAATCATCGCCGAGGCTATCGACACTCAGCGTGAAGGCATCCGTGCCGTCCTTGTGCTTGACGGTGACGGACTTATTGTCCTTGCTGAGCGTGTAATCCTGCGAGTTGTCCAGATAGACTTTCTGGATGGCTTCGTAAGCTTTCGCGCCGGTGACGAGTTTGTCGCTCGTCATGGTCACGTCGCCCGTAATCGCGGAAATGACGCCCTTGTCGGAGATGGCAATCGTATTGCTGCCGCTGTACGCACCGAGCGCACTCGCTTCGACGGTGAGATCAAAGGCTTTCGTTCCGTCATTGTTCAGGACGGAGACGGTGCGGGTATTCGCATCAATCGTGTAGGCCTTGCCGTTCACGGTCTTATCCACGATGCCCTGATTGAGGGTCGTGAGATTTTCCGCCACGGTGGCATCTTTGGAAATATAGAGGCCGCTCGAGGTCGGACGGAGTTCTTTGTACAGCGTCTGGCCGGTCACGAGACCTTCATTGTCGGAAACAATGCCGCCGGTCAAAGCCGCGACTTTCGCCGTGCCATTCTTCAGATCGGTGATGGTGACCGTCTTTTCATCGCCCTTATAGGTGGTGATTTCATCTTCCGCTTCATCCGGATTGACTTTCGTCTTGATGCCGGTGATCTGGAAGGCGACTTTGTTGCCCGTCGCGTCGACCGCATTGGTCTCGATGGTGACACTGCCTTCGTATTCATCCTCGGTGCCGCTGACCTTCGTGTACTGGACAGCATACGGCTTATTCTCAATGAGAGCACCCCAGACCTGGCCGCCGGAAACAAATCCCGTGTCGCCGGAGGCAACCTTGCCGAGATTCAGCGTCGCAATCGCCTGATTGTTATTGTCATAAATGACATTCTGCGCTTTG
>CAVIXF010000361.1:0-3613 GCA_963646585.1 Candidatus Gastranaerophilales bacterium HUM_1
GTGCTGTCCCATTCCGTCAGGACATCTTTCGATTTCAGGATGTTGTCGATGAATGCCTGAAGCTTCAGGACCTGCCCCTTGCGGTAGCCTCTCTCTTCTCTGAGGCCGTTGAGCTCGGCGTTCGCCTTCTCGTACCTTTCCGCGAGTTCGTTGTACTTCGCTTCGTACTCGGCCTGGCTCTGGGCCATGGTGGAATTCTCCCTCACCATCTTGCCCACGAGCTCGCTGATCACCTCAATCTCCGCCTCAAGCTTCGCGATCTTCCCGTCGAGCTCAGAAGTGTCCGTCAAAAAGGCGATCAGGTCGTTTGCGTCGCTCACCAGCTGCTCCTTGTTCACCATCGCCTGGTTGTAGGCCCTGACGAACATGGACTTTATCTCGTCCTCGCCGATCGCGGGTGTCTGGCATTTCGGGTGCTTTCTGTCGAACTTCCCGTTGCATTGGTAGACGACCTTTCTGTATTTGTCCGTCGAGTGCCACACCTTGGCCCCGTAGAAGCCTCCGCAGTCCTCGCAGACGAGTCTTGATGCGAAGGGGCTGCTTCCGGAATATGACGCGCCGATGCCCTTCCTCCTTTTGAGCTCCGTCTGGATCATCTCCCAGTCGCCCTTCCCGATGATGGCCGGATGGGTGTTGTCCGCGTAGTACTGGGCGAGCTCGCCGTTGTTCTTTTTGTGGGTGTGCTCCAGGAAGTCCGTGGTGTAGGTCTTCTGCATCAGGGAGTCGCCTTTGTACTTCTCGTTGGTGAGGATGGAGCAGACCGTGTTCTTGGTCCATTTGCAGCCTTCCTTGCCGCTTGGGGTCCTGACGCCCATCTTATTCAGCATGGACGCGATTCCGGAGCAGGTCTTCCCCTCGTTCAGGAACCATCTGTAGATCTGCGTGACCAGCGCGGCCTCGTCGGGGATGATCTCTATCTTGTTGGTCTCTGGGTTCTTTTTATAGCCCAGGAAGTTCTTGTAGGCCCAGCTCGTCTTCCCCGCCTGCATGGCCCAGCGCTTGCCCATCGTGACGTTCTCGGATATGCTCCGGCTTTCCTCCTGCGCGGCGCTGGCCAGGACGGTGAGCACGAATTCGCTGGTGTTCTCGAAGGTCCATAGGCTCTCCTTCTCGAAGAACACCTCGATCCCCCTCTTCTTGAGCTCCCTCGAGAGGCCGACCGCGTCGAGGGTGTTCCTGGCGAACCTCGAGATGGACTTCGTGATGATCAGGTCTATCTTGCCGTCGTAGCAGTCCTGGATCATCCTGTTGAAGCCGTCTCTCTTCTTCCTGTTGGTGCCGGTGATGCCCTCGTCGGAGTAGACGTCGACGAACTCCCACTCGGGGTTCCTCTTTATCATATCGCTGTAGACCTTGACCTGCGCCTCGTAGCTGGTGAACTGCTCGTCGGAGTCGGTCGAGACGCGGGCGTAGGCCGCCACCCTCCTTTTCCTGACTGCGCCGATCGGCATCTGCGTCAGGGGGTTCAATGTCGATGGTATGACCGTTACTTTTCCCATTGTCCGTCCCCTCCTTTCTTTTGGTTCTGCTTCCTGGCGGCCTGCCTGGCTTTCTCCCTCATCTCTGGCGTCCAGCCGTCCGACCGCTTCGGCTCCTCCCAGAAGGCCTCCTTCGCCGTCCCGTCCTTGAAATGGTAGACGAGCCTGTTCCCGTCGAAGGCCTCGATGAAATCGACCTTGCTCCTGAGGTCCTTCTCGTCGAACTCCCCATAGCCCATGACGCCGTTGGTCGCTTTGATGAGCGCGTCCTCCCGTATCCGCCTCGAAGGACAGTATTTCTTCCCCTGCTGCTCGAAGGTGGTGCACATGTAGAACGTCGTGTACGAGCCTTTCCTGAACTTGTAGGGCTTGCCGCAGTTTCCGCATCGGATGAGCTGCGCGAAGGCGTGGAGCCTGTCGTTCGGCACCATCCTGGAGCGTCGCTTGCCCTTCCTCACCCTCTGCGCCTCCTCGAAGGTCTTCCTTGAGACGATGGGGTCGTGGTCGTCCTCGACCAGATACCGCTCCTTCTCGCCCCTGTTGGCCTTCTTCCTTTTCGTCAGGTAGTCCTCCCTGTAGGTCTTCTGGAGGAGCAGGTCGCCGGTGTAGTTGACGTTCGTGAGGATACCCGTCACCGCGTTCCGAGTCCATCTCCCGCCGGTGAGGGACTCAAGGCCCTCCTCGTTGAGCGTCCTGGCTATCCTGTCGTCGCCGTTCCCCTCGATGTAGAGCCTGAATATCCTCCTGACCAGCTCGGCCTCCTCCGGCACCAGGACCAGATGCCTGTTGACGAGCCTGTATCCGAGCGATGGCTTGCCTCCCCAGATGACGCCTTGCCTGAAATCCTGCTTGATGCGCCATTTCATGTTGTCGCTGAAGCTCCGCGACTGCTCTTGCGCCACCGAGGCGAGCATCGTCAGTATCATCTCGCCCTCCTTGCTGTCCGAGTAGAGCTTCTCCTCCTCGAAGTAGACGACCGCGCCCTTCTTCCTGAAGTCCCTGACCGTCTCGAGGAGCGTCATCGTGTTCCTCGCGAACCTGGATATCGACTTGGTGATGATCATGTCAATCCTTCCTGCGTCGACGTCCGCTATCATCCTCTGGAACTCCTCCCTCGAGTCCTTGGTTCCGGTGTATGCCTCATCGGCATAGACTCCGGCGTATTCCCAGCCGTCGGTGCTCTGGATCAGGGCGCTGTAGTAGCTCACCTGGGCTGACAGGGAATGGAGCATGGCGTCCTTGCCGCTGGACACCCTCGCGTAGGCCGCGACCCTCAGCCTTTTCCTCAGCTTCGGCTTAGCCTCTATCTTCTTCACTTGCATCGCTTTTGGCCTCCTTTCCGTTCGCCATATACATCGCTCTAAAAGGATTATTTATCAAGTCATTTGGCCTTAATAAACTGCCTTTTTCGATACAATATTTTCTGGCGAGGAACGCTTCGGATTTCCTGAGCTCGGAATCGCTTATCACGCCGCATTTCCTCATCGAGAGGGCGAGATTCACCGCCTGGAGGTATCTCTCGCTGTCATTCATTTGAGCCGGCCTCCTTCCTGAATGCGCTGTAGCAGGCGATGGAGCAGAACTTCCTGTCCCTGCCTCCATAGGAAACGAACCTTTTCCCGCACTTCCTGCAGGTGCATTCGCGGTAGGCCTTCAGGTTCCTTCTGTCCGGATTCTCCTTCCACCAGCTTCTCCTGCAGATATCCGAGCAGAAAAGGCGCTGCCTGTGTCCCTTCGTCTGGCTGAACCTTTTCCCGCAGTATCTGCAGCTGCAGACGCCGGCAGCCTCCTTATCGCTTTTCCTTCTGAAAAAGGACGTGACCGTTCCGATTGGGATGCCGAGCTCCTTGGAGATCCTCTTGTATCCTTTCCCTTGCTCCCTCAATTCGAGCATGTGCTGTTTTTCATTGTCCGTCATAGGCGTTGACCCCCTTCAATATTCGGAGATTCCGGCCTTGGTTTGCGGACCTGCTTCCTGAAAAATCACGCAAAAAAAAGACTCCCTCAATGAAGAGAGAGCCCATCTCAAGGTTGGAAGGGGATGCTTTCCCGACAACGTATTTCCCAATTTCGCATTGATCCCTTCCCCTAGGCAAGGAGCGCCTATTGTTTCACCCCACGGATAGCCTAGGTCC
>CAVIXF010000362.1:0-3436 GCA_963646585.1 Candidatus Gastranaerophilales bacterium HUM_1
ACGCGGCGACGTTCCGCGAGGTCGTCGACGGCGCGTGGCTGAAGGCGAACGGCTACTCGGCCGCGAAGAGGCCGCACGGCGTGCGCTACGCGCTCTTCGCGCTCGGCGAAAAATTGAACGCGGCGAAGGTGCTCTCCGACCCCAAGGCGGAGGTCTGGGTCGCGTCGTCGCGCTGGACGGGCAAAATCGACGCGGACTTCTATTCGCGCCCGCTTCCCGCGTGCGGCGGCAAGTCCGTGCCGAACCTCTTCGAGAAGCTGCGCCCCTACTTCCGCAAGTGGCAGTCCGCCCGTGCTTTCAATCCCGTGCAGGGAAATTTCTTCGACGAGCTGGCTCTGCCGCATGAGTCGCATCCGCAGAACGCATGGGACAAGAATGTCGAGGTCGAGAAGAGCAGTTACCTGTGGACGAAGAAGCCGCTGTTCATCAAGAGGAAAGAGCCTCTTCGGGAAGGGCGTCTCAATGTCCTTGAGTTCTTCTGCGGGTGTGGCGGCACCTCGTACGGATTTGAGATGGCCGGCTACCAGACGGCGCTCGGCGTTGACATTCTTGAGCCGGCCGTCACGACGTTCTGCGAGAACCACCGGACGGCGGCGGCCTGTCTTGGCGACATCCGCGCGATTTCCGCCAAGGACATCCTCGCGCACGTCGGCTGTCCGGTCGATGTCGTCATCGCGGGGATTCCTTGCCAGGGGTTCTCCCTGAACAATCGCAAGCGTCATGATTCCGATTCGCGGAACGAGCTGTATCTTGAACTTTTGCGAATGCTCCGAACGATCCGCCCTCGCGCCGTCGTCGTCGAGAACGTGTCCGGCATTCGCAGCAGCAACAACGGACAGGTCGTCGAGAAAATCGAACGCGGCATCTTTGAGGCGTGCGGACTGACCGTACGGCATCAGCTTCTCAATGCGGCGGACTACGGCGTTCCGCAGCGCCGCCAGCGCGTCGTGTTCATCGGCGTCAAGAATCCTTCAGGGTTTGACTTCGCGAGCGTCGTCAAGACAAACGGCCCGGAGACCACGCGTCCTTACGTGACGGTACGCGAGGCCATCGGAGACTTGCCGCCGCTTGCTTCCGGGCAGGCGGCCAGCGATTACACGCGGAAGCCGTTCTGCGAATATCAGACGTTGATGCGGGGTCAGTCGAAGGTTCTGACGAATCATATCGCGCCGACGCATCCGCAGGAGACGATTGACAAGATCGCCTCCACGAAGCCGGGATTCCCGATGTATCCGGCGTTCCAGCAGCGCATCCGACTTGCCTGGGACATCCAAAGTCCGACACAGGTCTCCGGCGGCATTCGCCCGCAGTTCCAGTTCGGGCATCCGGAACAGGCGCGCGGTCTGACCATTCGCGAGCGTTGCCGCATCCAGAGCTTCCCCGATTCGTTTCATGTATCCGGCGGACTTGTTCAGGGGCGCGTGCAGACGGGCAATGCCGTTCCCCCTTTGCTGGCCAAGGCCATTGCCAAGGCCCTTTTCAGATATCTGTGAGACAAGGAGATCGAAATGGACGTCACCATTTGGTACAGCAGCGAAAGCCTGGCGGATTTCATCATCGACCATACGGTCTTGAGACGGCATCGCTGCACGAAACGCCGGCTTCAGGAGAGTGACGCGAGCAAGCCCGCAGAATTTCACGCCGTCCCCGACCACATCAAGAAGATCCTTTATCTGGACGCGCCGGACTTGATTGTCGAGGTCGGGGCGAACCCGATCTTCACCATCGAGGAGAGCAAGGAGGCGGGGACGGGACACAATGTGTTCCAGCGGTTCTCGCGGCTGGCGGCTTCTGCCGAGAACGGCATCCCGTCGTTCTATGTCTACCCGGAGGCTGTCTTCGTCTCGCGCAAGAATGATTCAGCCAAATGGGATGTCCTCAATCCCCTTGTCTTCCATGCCCTTGAACGGCTGATGGACGTCTTCGGAACGCCGGCCCTGCTGTTTCGCTATCCAAGCCTTTATCCCGAGAAGTTGAGTGGTTCCGTCAAGGACAAGGGACTTCGTCTCTTCAAGGGCGACGTCAGGTATCTCTCCTGTCCGAAGATCGACAACGAAATCAAATCGCTTTTCAAGACAATAGATCTTCTTGTTGCGCAAGTCGAAAGGAAGGGGCTGTCTGCATTGTCCATGCTGATGGGGTTTGACCTGTTCAAGCGTCGCCGCGACTGGCAACGACGCTATCTGCATGAGCACGCCAAAGGCGATTCGATGGACAAGATGTCGCCGCTTTCGTCAGTTGAAGTCTATGACACGGAGATTGTCGTCGATTACATCAGGCGAATGGCTGGCGTGTCTTCCGTCAGCGGGCTTCTTCCCTCGCGTCCGAAGACCGTCGTCTACAAGGTGAACGCGAAGTTTCGCGGCGATCCCTATCCGGGCGCCCTTGCCGCCATTGACTACATGAAATGCCGCATAGGGCGCACGTTTGAGGATCGTGAGCATAACCTGGTCATGGCCTGGGGTGCGCCGTCCGTCAAGAGGAGAACCCTGTCGATGGACGGCGAGGCATCCGTGAACGACTTTTGCGAAAGGCTGAAGAACATCGACCAGCATAACCTGTTGAAAAGAACGTATGCAGAAGTCAGGGCAGAGCGGAAACTGCCCCGCTATTACATGCAGGCGCGATACGGCTCCATGTTCTCAAAGTCAAAGGACATCCGCGTCTATTCCTATTTCTGCGATGCGATTCTCTTCCGCGACGGCGTTCTGTGGAGGGAGGGCTAAAATGAGCGAAGAGCAGGTGACGCGGTCAGTCCTGTCCTGGCTGGCTGCGCATGGATGGGAAATCCTCGACTATGACTTTCCGGGCGGCGGGACTGGTCGCTCTTTCCATGTTGGGGGACTGTCGGGCAAGGCGGCTGGAATCGTTATACCGGACGTCGTTGCGTGGAGACGTTCATGTGTCCTTGTGATGGAAAACAAGGCAAAGGACACGAAAACGGACTATGACAAGATCTGTCGTCTGTCGGACGGCGCAGATTTCCTCCGACTCTTGCGCGAAGCCTATCCGGCAAGACCGATCGACCGCATGATCTGGGGCGTCGCGTTTTCAGGAAGTCCCCATTATCTGACTCTGGCGAAGTCTGCTGGCGTCGGACTCGTCCTTCAAGTGAAGGACGACAGGACTTGTCGAGTCGTTTGCGCAGACGCTTTCTCCGAGAAGCCCGTACAAGGGGAAGCCCCGCCGTCCGAAGTGCAAGATTCCTCACAAGATGAAGGAGTTCCTGCGAATCTATGAGCAGACGTGAAGAACTGAATCTCGCTTTTAGGCAAAAGTGAGATTCAGTGGTTGTGCCATGAAGAAGAGCGAGGAGAAAGGCAAAGCGGCTGGTTCGTGCGGGCGGAGCGTCCTCGTGGGGACGTATCGTCTGGCGAACGCGGCGTGGATACGCGAAAAGCGGCTCTACAACCTGCCGATTGCCGCCGAGGCGGGG
>CAVIXF010000363.1:0-3362 GCA_963646585.1 Candidatus Gastranaerophilales bacterium HUM_1
ACGGCCTGCGGGAATGACCGCGAAGCCTTGCGTAAACTTCTGCCGGATAAGTGGCAGAAAAAATCAGAGTAAAATCAACTTTGCCGAACTTTACCCAACTGGCTCCAACTTTGAAAAGTTGGAAAAACTTGGCGCAATCTGCAACTGATCCGAATCAATAAAACAAGATGTCCTTTATCGGAGGCTTACGGCAGAGCTGAACCGGAAGTTTTACGTTCTCCGCTTACGCTACGACCGCCAAACCTCCGGCCTCCTCTTCAAACTCGCTCCGCTCGATAATACAGTAACGGTGTCGAGACTTCCGTCTTTCTCCGTTTCTCTCCGAAAGCCAGAAGACTCGACCCTTCTTTGCCCCACAGCCCCACAGGGGCCATAACCGACTCCGCTCCCAAAGTGCGACGCGAGCCTTGTCCCTCGAATCCGAAAGTTAGACATAATCGAAGCTTAGTTGTGTAACAGTCGGCTTCCACCGCCAGATTACACAACCCCGATTATGTTAACTTGATTATAGCAGAGTAAATGTACCTTTTGTATCAGTTTGAAATGTACCACCTGTAGCACATTCAAATGTACCACCTCAGGAGAGGTCGCTTCAAGGTTCTGCAAAGATATTATTTTTTATTGTTTTTCCGTCGCAAGGAGTCACCTTTCAGTTCAATGCGACTGGCATTAGCCAGGAGCCTGTCGAGTATGGCGTCGGCCAAAGTCGGTTCAGCAATATAATCGTACCATTTCGCGACAGGCAGTTGGGATGCCACGATGACGGATTTGCGCTGATAACAGTCTTCCAGGATCTGCAGGAGGGCCAGCCGCGAGTTGTTGTCGAGCGGCTGCAGTCCGAAGTCATCGAAGATGACGAGGTCATTGCGTTCGATGCGGTTGATTACCTTCAAGAGCGTCCCTTCAAGTTTAGCGAGCGCTATGCGCTCAATGAACTTGTTCATGGAGAAGTATTCTACCCGATGCCCCATGAAACAGGCTTGACGCCCGATCGCGCATGCCAGATAGGATTTTCCGCATCCGGTCTTGCCGTCAATAAGGATGTTTTCAGCCCTGCCGATGAAGCCGCAGTCCATTATTTTCAGGAGAGTGTCTTTCGTGAGATTCCTCTCTTCCGAACAGATCACGTCCTCAAGGACTGCGTTGTACCGAAGCTTGCTTGTCTTCAGATAAAGCTCTGTCCTTCGCCGGTTGCGATGTTGCTTTTCGGATTCCGCCATCTGGGCCACGAACTGGTCGATGGTCGGCCGGTCTGTCAACGGCATCTGCTGCAAGGCCCTGTAGCAGTCCGCCATTCCTTTCAATTTGAGTCCCTCCAATTGGAGGATCGTTTCTTGTGTGTTCATTTGTTGTATATGCATTGCGTGCCAGTTGTGTTTATCGGTAGGATTCCGGCCCTCTGACGTTGTCATTGTCCGGGATGTATGATCTTGTCGCGAGGTCCGGATCGGCGGGATGCAGGTCCATCTTGTTTTCAAGTATCGCCTTGACCCGCTTGTATGTGGCCGCGCTCTTGGGCTCCATCATCCTGCAGGCGTTTTAGAGACGCTCCGGGCCGAAGCGCCCGCCCATGCGGATGAGGCCCTGACAAGACCTGTATGACTGCTGGATGAAGACCGCCGAGTTGAGTATGTTATTCACCACGGACAGCGTTTCAGGCCCCACTTCGCGGGCCTTTTTCAGGAAGTATGCGGCATTGTATTCCCTGCTCTCGGCATAGGCTCTGTGTTTTTCCGGCATATGCTCCGGGACAGTGGTGTAGCCCTCCGCAAGACTGCGCCGGTGGGTATGGACGCGATTGAGGTCTATCCATATCTCGACGGTCCTGTCGTCATAGACGATCTTGGCAGTCTTCCCGACGTACTGACAAGGGACGCTGTAGAAGTGACGCCCGATTTGGAAGTGATAGGTGCCGTTGACCGTTATCGACTTTTCATATCTGAAGCGATAGGGCTCGACCGGAAGCGGCAGCAGATGGGGCTTCTCCTCGGCCTCGAACCGCTGGCGCCTGCTGTAGGCGCGTCCTTTCATGACTTCGTCATTGTACCGGTCGTTCAACTCCATAAGACGCGCGTTCAACTCGTTTATTGAAGTGTAGGTCCCGTGATATGCCCGGCTGTAGTAGTATCTGTAGACCTGATTCACCAGACTCTCCGCGGGGCCCTTGTCCCGCGGCTTCCGGCTTCGGCAGCTTACCAGCTCGGTGCCATAGTGAAGGCACCATTGTTTGGCGGCCTCATTGAGGGCCGGCTCGTAACGGTCGTATCTCTTGACCCATTGGGTCATGTTGTCTGTCTTGGATTGCTCAGGGACACCGCCGAAGTATTCCAGCGCGTCCGACATGGCGGCGAAGAAGAACTCCATCTTGGCGGACAGCATCGCCGTCACGTAACTCATCATCGAGAACGGCAGCACCACAACGAGAACAACGGCTTTCAGCGCCTCTCCCGTATCGGTGTCGACCACCCATAGAGGGTCTCCCGCGAAGTCGAACTGCATCTCTCTGGCCGGGGAGTACACGTTGTGATACTTGTAGTCGTGGGCCTTCTCATAGTCCTGGATTATCGACTTGAACCGGGTGTATCCATATGGATTGTCCGTGGACTTGCGGTACTCCTCATAGAGAACCTCATACGTCATATACTTCCGCGTCATGCTCTGGGCGTAACTTGCCACATTGTCCTGCATGAACCTGTAACGCTCCTCGTCTCGACATCGATGGGCGTCATTCCTGGACAGGATGCCGCTCAGTTCGGAGTCCTCCAGCGCCTGCAGTTCCTGCATGGTCTTCCCGGACCGTTCCGCGCGTTCCTTGTAAGTCCGGATCGATGTCCTGCTGAGACTGAGCTTCCGTTCAATCTCCCTCATCGGAGTCCCCTTGGCGAACTCCCTGATGATCATTCTCAAGTCTGTCATTGTCGCTTTTCTGCTTGCCATATCTTCGTGGTTTTTGATCTCTTCCCCACAAAGATATTTTGCATGACTCAAAGCGACCCTCCTGATTGCCCTCTGTAACTGGCACTGGTTCGACTTCGGCGGGCGGTACTTTTGAAAGTGATACGGGTGGTACATTTGGTCTGCTGCTGTCAGTTAACTGTCTCCCTCAGTGCGAGTTCGACCGTCCTGCCTCCGAATCCGCTCCGTCGGGGCGGCTGGCGACATTGAACTCCCTTCAAGGGCCAACGGCCTCCAGGCCCGTCAGGGAGTTCAGGACTTCCGGCGTGAAATGCGTGGGTAGTCTCTTCAATTTCAGCATTGTCCGAGCTCTACCCTTATCCCTTGAAAGAAGGCCGGAAGTCCGAGGAGTCGCCAGCCTTAGCAGCACAGCTGCGGGCCTTCTCCGTGATTTCTTCAAGTCTTCG
>CAVIXF010000364.1:0-3341 GCA_963646585.1 Candidatus Gastranaerophilales bacterium HUM_1
GTCGGACGCGCCCTTGCGAAGGAGCTGGGAAAGACCTTCATTGACCTTGATGAGGAGATCGTCAAGGCCAATGGCAGGAGCATTCCGGACATCTTCGCCGAGGAGGGTGAGGACGGATTCCGGAAAAAAGAGACCGAACAGGTTGCTCGCTTCTCGAAGGAAGGTCATCAGCTCCTTTCCTGCGGCGGCGGCGTAGTCAAGCGACCGGAAAACCTTCGGCTGCTGCGTCAGAACGGCGTGATCCTTTTCCTCGACCGACCACTGGATTCACTGGTCATAGGCGGTGGTCGTCCGCTCTCGTCCAGCACCGACGCGCTCCGGAAGATGGAAGCCGAACGCCGACCGCTCTATCTGGCTGCGGCGGATGCCGTGATTCCCAATCACACCACCGTCGCGGAAGCAGTGAACGCGGCAATGGAGGCTCTGGATGAAATTTTTAGTCATTAACGGTCCGAACCTCAACCTGACTCAGTTCTCCGAACCGGGTGTGGCAGGGACGGTCGATTACAACGGTCTTCTGGATTATCTCGAGGCTTGCTGCGCTCAGATGGAGATCGAGGTCGAATTCTTCCAGTCCAACCACGAAGGCGACCTGATCGACGAGATCCAGTCCGCTGCCGGACGCGCGGACGGCATCGTTATCAATCCGGGCGGATACGCCCATTACAGCGTCGCCATCCTCGACGCGCTGCGGGTCTGTGCGCTTCCTGCCGTTGAAGTGATGCTCAACGAGCCGAATGAGCACGAGCCCTTCCGTCAGACCGACATCGTATCCTTCGGCTGTCAGGGACATTTCATCGGGGAGGGCGTCAGCGGCTATGTCCATGCGATTGCCTACCTCGCCCAGCTGCTTCGTCTGGATGGCAGCTCTCACACGCATATCGTTCAGTAACCCCCTCTCCGTCATCGCTTTGCCCCCTGTCAGGGAGCAGACTGAGAGGTTCATGAAAAAGGAAAGGAACCAAAACCATGATCATCTCCACCAAAAAAGGTACTCCGAAGGAGGAGCTGGAAAAAATCGTCGATAAATTCGAGAAGCAGGGGCTTGACGTCACCCTCATCACCGGCAAGGACTACAATGTGTTCGGTCTGGTCGGCGACACCACCAAGATCGACGAGCGTGACGTTCTCGCGAATCCGTGGATCGACAATGTGACTCGTGTTTCCGCCCCCTATAAGCGTGCAAACCGCCTGTTCCATCCGGCTGATTCCGTTATCGACTGCGGCGGCATCAAGATCGGCAGTAAGGAAAAGATCGCGGTCATGGCGGGTCCATGCAGCATCGAGGGCGAAGAGCAGGCTCTCCGCATTGCGCAGGGCGTCAAGGCTGGCGGTGCAGCTCTGTTCCGTGGCGGTGCCTACAAGCCCCGCACCTCTCCTTATTCCTTCCAGGGTCTTGAGACTGAGGGTATCCTCGACATGGTAAAGGCTCGTGAAGCGACCGGTATGCCCATCGTCTCCGAGCTGATGAGCGAGGATCGCATCCCCGAGTTTGAGGAGTATGTCGATGTCGTTCAGATCGGCGCACGCAACATGCAGAACTTCCAGCTTCTCAAGGCGGTCGGCAAAATGCACAAGCCCGTCCTGCTCAAGCGCGGTCTCTGCAACACCATCGAAGAGTGGATCATGAGTGCTGAGTACATCATGGCAGGCGGCAACGAGCAGGTCATCTTCTGCGAGCGTGGCATCCGCACCTTCGAGAAGTATACCCGCAACACTCTCGACCTGTCCGCCGTGCCCATCATCCACGAAAAGACCCATCTGCCCGTTATCGTCGATCCCAGCCACGCCACCGGCAAGGCAAACCTTGTCGAGCCGATGATGATCGCCGCCGTCGCCGCTGGCGCGGATGGTCTCGAGGTCGAAGTCCACTACGATCCCCCCCACGCATGGAGTGACGGCGCACAGTGCCTGACTCCGGACGCTTTCGCACAGGCGATGGCAAAGTGCCGTCAGGTCGCTTGGGCGATCGGACGGGAGATGTAATTTCTCATGCAAGTAATAATTTCTTCTTCTGCTGGCTTGAAGGGCACCGTCACTGCGCCGCCCAGCAAAAGCATGGCGCACAGAGCCGTCCTCTGTGCTGCGCTTGCAAAGGGCGTTTCCCGCATTGACAACCTTGAGTTCAGCAAGGATATTTCCGCAACGCTCTCCGCCGCAGGACAGCTCTGCGCAACCGTCAAAACAGGCTCGGATAACTCCGTGATCGAGGGGCTGGGACAGTTTCGTCCCGTCACGGAAGCCATCGACTGCTGCGAAAGCGGCAGCACCCTGCGCTTTCTCATCCCGTTGGCGAGCATGACCGGACAACCCGTGACCTTCGTAGGACACGGTCGTCTGATGGAGCGTCCCCAGTCGGTCTACGAAACGCTCTATCGGGAGCAGGGTCTTCGGTTTGAGCAGACCTCTGCTAGTCTGACCGTCGAGGGGGCACTCAGATCCGGCAATTACTCGCTGGCGGGCAATGTATCCAGCCAGTTCATCAGCGGTCTGCTGTTCGCTCTGCCGCTTCTGTCCGGCGACAGCACCCTGCATCTTCTCCCGCCCGTTGAAAGCCGGAGCTACATCGAGATGACCCGCAGCGTGCAGAAAGCGTTCGGCGTGGAGAGCCGCTGGTCGGACGATGTCACCCTTTTCATTCCCGGCAATCAGAGCTATTCCGCCCATGATTACACGGTCGAGGGTGATTACAGTCAGGCGGCATTTCCGGCTGTTCTGGGTGCAGTCTGCGGCGGTGTCACCATTGCCGGACTGCCTTCCGAGACCTTGCAGGGCGATGCCGTCATCCTCGACATTCTCCGCCGCTGCGGTGCGAAGTTCCACCACACGGAAGCAGGCGTCGTGTTTGAAAAAGCCCCGCTTCACGGGGTGGAGATCGACCTTGCCGACTGTCCCGATCTTGGACCGGTGCTGATGGTTCTGGGACTGTTCTGCGAGGGGCAGACCGTCATCCGGAACGCTGAACGTCTTCGGATCAAGGAGAGCGACCGCATTGCAGCCATGGAGCACGAGCTTCGTGCCTGTGGCGGCGTCCTCTCGAGTGAGGGTGGAACCATCACCATCGAGGGCTGTGCCGACAGGCTGCACACACCGGATATGCCGCTCTCCGGTCATAACGACCATCGGGTCATCATGAGCCTGACTGTGCTCGCCCTCTCTGCCGGACTGAAGCTTTGCATCGACGGCGCAGAGGCCGTTGAAAAGAGCTGGCCGCACTTCTTTGAAGCCATCAAGCCCTTGGGTGTGGAGGTAAATTATGCTGGATAAATCCAAACGCTATCTCGTTGTCGGTCTGGGTCTGCTGGGCGGCAAATACGCGCTGGAGCTGACCCGTGCCGGAT
>CAVIXF010000365.1:0-3302 GCA_963646585.1 Candidatus Gastranaerophilales bacterium HUM_1
CCGACAGTACACGGCCGTACTTGCAGCGCATATCCGTGAAGTCCCTTATGTAGTAGAACTTGTTCAGACCCGTCACGTTCAGCATAGCACCTCCAGCTTTTCTACCAGCACCTTCAGCCCCACGTAGTCAAGACCCCTGCGACTCACCTCCGTCCCGTCTCCAAAACGGACGAACACGGATATACGACCGGACTCTCCCTTCGCTGACGGCGAAGCTTTCGGCGGCGCGGAGGGCGCTTGCGGCTGACGGCCCTCATCCGAAGACGCCCCGGACGGACGCCCGACAACCTCCACCTCCACTATCTTCTTCCTTATCCCGTTCACAAAGTTCTCCATCACCTTGTATGGCACGTTGTTCTTGTCGCAGTACGCGCGCAGTGTCATACCTCGTGGCACCCATTCCCCCTGGTAGTCCACGTAGAAACGCTCCAAATCTTCATTGCTGTACATATTCCCTAGCTTTTTTCGCTAAGGTAAATTCCTTTTCCCCGGGTCCAAAATTTGACCGCTAACTATATTCGCGTCCAGATAGCATATCACAGTGAGAGATAAGCGCCTCACGCACGTTGATAAAACAACTACAGAGCATTTATTCTACTTTGGAATAGGTGCTCTGTATTTTTTAAACTAACGGACGGATGCTCTGCAAAGCCGCTCCAACGCTCCGACTCACTTGTGTAATTCATTTGAATTAATATGCTATCTACAATTCTCAACGTGTGCGAGCGCCTTTTTGATGAGCTTGTCAAAGAGTTGCTCAAGAGCCGATACACCAGTTAGCGGTCAATTTTTGGACTCGGTTGTAAATCAAGCACATAACTGACACCCGGCGTGCCAGATGGCCTGCCGATAACCGTTTCCATTGATTTTTCGCGTGATTTTTCTTGTTTTTCTACTCGAGCGATAGCCTCAGCAGCGCGCGATGCTTGCTCCCGCCGGTCACCACATCCTCGAAGAAGTCCCCCAGGAACTTCCACACCGACACCCCGGCCAACTTCACCGTGCTCACGATGCTCAGATAGACCGCGGCGCGTTCCGCCCCCTCGTCACTCCCGTAGTGCTGATTCCCCTTCCGCAGTGCAGTGAACGGACGAACCTGACGTTCCGCGAGATTGTTGTCTATCGGATATCTTCCATCCTCCCGATATCTGAACAGGGCGTCCTTGAAGTGGTCGAAGTAGTTCAGCGCCTGCTCCATATAGTAACTCCGCCTCGGGTTCTCCTTCTTGAGCTCTTCCGACAGCAGTGACCGCAGTTTCCTCTCCAACTCTTCAGTCTCCGCCCCCTGACGGGCCGCATGGATCTGCTCCGGCGTGTAGCCCTTTTCTATGTAGATGCCCTCCAGTTCGTACAGCCTCCTTATCGGGTCCATGAACTTCTTCGCCGACTCGTCCTTCCCCATCTCGTATGCCTTCTTGAGCTTCACCAGAAGATGCGCCATACAGATGAGGTGGTCCGCCTTCAGCTCCCCGCCGATGAAGTTGTACGCATTGTAGCCGTCCGTCATTATCGCCGTCACCTCCGCCTCGCCGAGAAAGTCCGTCAGGACATGACGACCTCGAGACCCCTCGTCATAGAAGAAGATCACTATCTTCTCCGACTTGTTCACCAGCACCCACATGTATTTCTTCAGGTAACGGTTGTATCTTCTGACCCTGCACCACGTCTCGTCGCAGTTGAGGATGCTGTCCCTCTCCAGGGCCTTCTCCTTCAGTTCCTCCATCAGGCTGTCCAGGCAATCCTTGCCCTTCTTCAGCCAGTTCAGCAGCGTGCCCCTGCTTATCTGCATCCCGAGATCATGCAACTGACCGAGGAGAACCCGGCTCGTCACTCGTTTCACATAGCTCTCATATGCCAACGCCTGCAGCAGTTCCGGCGAGGCCTTCGTCCCGCGGACGGGGCGACGGCTCTCCTCCCCAGGCATCGGCACGTACATCCAGCGGGCAGGCTTCTCTCCCGGCATTTTCACGCGCAGCAGCTCTATCGTCTCCTTCACCAGCACCGTCTTCATCGTATAGAACGACCGTATGCGCCTGTCCTTGATCAGTACGCGTCCACTTTTCCGCGGACTATCGTTTTACCGCTGAGTTTCAGCGGCTTTAGCGTTTTGGTTCGACTTCACTCTTTTTGATTTTCTTTATGCCGGCAAGTGGCACGGCAGACAGCAGGTCAAATCCTCCCCCTCCCCGGCTTTCTTCAGACGGGCCATCAGAGTCTTCAGATACTCCTCCACCGAACGCTTAGACATCCTGCAACTCTCAACCACCGAGAACATGAACGCGTTGTTACTTCAAGTTCATCTTGATGTTCCGCATCATCTGCTCGCTCAGGTTGTTCGACAATTCCACGTCGCCGCACTCCAAAACCCTCCTCATCGCCGGCCATTCAGCCGACGCATACTTGAGAGCCGATTCCAGCATCTCGCCGCATCCCGCGTATCCCGATTTCCGGAACACCTCCAGGCGCTCCTCGATGCGCTTCATTATGTCCGCCGTGTTCCCTTTTTTCAAGCGTTCCGACAGACGGTCATTCCCCTTGAGGCCATGCTTTACGCACTCGTACTCGACCGCGAACATCCTGGCAATCTCATCGATGAACCACATCGACTCAATCCTGTTCTCGATTATCGCGTCCACAAACTTGCGCCTGATATGCACAAGGCAGGCGGAACGGCGCCCTCTCCGGCCCTCCTCCTCTCCAGCTTCGGTATCCGCCGACTCCCTGCTGTCGAATATCTTGTACACCACGTATCCGTCCGTCGTATAGAACCCCTGGAACCCTTCAAGGAAAGGGCTGATCGCCGCAGCTCCGCGGCTTCCGTCCTCGTACAGAAACCATACAAGCTTCGCGCTGTTCGCCCGGATTCCCCACATGTTCCCGGAGAACCATTCAATCGCCCTGTGGACATGCTCGCCCAGAACGCCGCGCGAAATATTCAGCCCGCGATGGCGTAGCTTGCGCACTATCTGCCTGAACGGCGTATGGTACTGGTATTTCTCGCACAGCACGTACGTCAGCGTCTCCTCATCGAACATGCAGCCCGGCACGGGGCGCACGTCCAGCACGTCGGTCGTCCTGTATTCATCCTCCGTCCTGCTGCGAACATGGGCCGCCTCGTAGAGATGCTCCTCATAACGTTCCGGATAGCGCACTATCACCCTATACCAGCTCGTCTCCACCTTCCCGTCGGCGCCAGTCCGAAAGTATTCCCCGTCGGACAGCGTGAAATATTCGGAAAGGCTGTGGCGCACCACGTTCTCGTCCGACATGTACTGCACCGCCTTGCCGTAGTCGACACGCTC
>CAVIXF010000366.1:0-3172 GCA_963646585.1 Candidatus Gastranaerophilales bacterium HUM_1
ATAGATAAAAAGGTGATTTTCAACCGGGGGACCGCGAAAGAGCTCGAGGTCGAGCTTTCAAAGCCGACAGAGCAGGTAAAAGAGTGGTTTTTCACGAAAAACCTCGCCGGCGGAGACCCCGGTAAAGAGGGAAGATCGATAAGGAAAGAGCTTGAAGCTGAGGGCGTGACCATGCGCTCAATACTCGCGACTGTCAAAGAAACAGAAAAGGCGAAGCAGGTCGTGATGCTGAGTCGCCACTATGGCTTCCCGGCCGGCAGCGGCTACGATGATGAGACGAATCAGCGCGGATATGTAAAGAGATACAGCTTAGAGTGGGTTCCAAAGAGCGCTATCGAAGCCCAGGATCCCCAGCTCGAAGCCATCAAGACGGCCGTCGGCTCCTCCGGAGAATAGGAGATACCGAGAGGGATCAACCCTCAAAAGAGGTCGATGTGATGATCAACCCCGTCTTGCTGGCTAGGAACAAGGCCATCGCCGCCGAGGAGCTCCTTTTGGACGCTCTCGCCGATGTTGAGAAATTCGACAAGGACGACGAGATCGGGAGCCCGACCGAGAGGCTCATCAGGATCCGCGGCGATCTCATCAGGCTCATCGACGACCTTGAGAAAGAGATGGAGGCGAGGGAATGATCCTCTGGAGATGCGACATTTGCAACGCGCAGGCGGAGCGCCCGGGGTACGGCGACTGCGACGGCTGGCTGATCCGCAAGGACATCATCGGCGAGACGGTGGACTTGTGCCCCGATTGCACGGACAGGCTGGTAAGCTGGCTCCGCGGAGAGGCCATCATCGTCCCTATCCATGAGGAGGGATGGGAGTGAGAGACAGGATCCTCCTCGATCTGAGGACAACGGAGATGACAATGAGAGAGGTTGCGGAGTTCTGCGAGTGGTGGAACTCCACTCACTCCATCTGTCAGGCGTGCTTCATGGATGGCGATGTTTACGCGATCGTCGTCAGGCAGGGGAGAGAATGACCTACACCATCCCCAAGTACCTCCTCAAGAGATTCGCCATCCTCGCCTATTCGGAGGAGCACAATTGGCTTAACGCCACAGAGATGGCCCGCGAGCTCCACAGGCAGGGCATTGATGTGTCGGTTGTCCTCATCACCCTCGTGCTTAAAACGCACGGATGGGAAAGGGAACCGCTGGACGACGGCTCGGTATGGTGGTTCAATCCGCGGTTCCGGGAGAGTGTCGAGGCCCTGAGGTGGGAACAGTGAGCAACAGATGGCTGTCGGCCGTTCCGGATGCTCAGGTCGCGCTTCAGGTGCTGAGCGATCTCGGAACTGCGACCGCAGGAGCGTGGTTCCGGGATCCCAGACTCTCCGGCATCAGCGAGGGGAGAAAGGTGGCGATCATCCGTGGGTTGTATGATAATGGGTACACTCAAAAAGCGACAGTGCGCCGGGTCACTCATCGCGGCGTGGAGAATCAATGGAGGGTTAAGCGATGGCCAGTTTAAAGGCGGCTGGGAAGGCCTACATCAAGGCCAAGAACAAGGGCAAGAAGACGGAGCCGGGAATAGGCAACGTCTTTTTGCAGTACTGGAATCCGAATCTCAAGGTGGCCACTGCGATGGTCATCAAGAGAAAAGGGCAAGGTTATGTGATGATGCCCAAGTCCAAAGCAGGCAACATTCCTGAGGGCGATGCCGTTCTGGACCAGCTCAACAGGCTGATGGAGCTTAACCGCATCAGCATCCAGCTTGAGGACCAAGTCATCCCTAAACACGTCTATACCTCAAAAGAAAGCAAGGTGATGCGCTCGCTGGATGAATTCGTCGCTATCAAGACGGCGACGGATGAGAAAGGTTGGATCATGGGAACGGGTCAGTTTTTCAGCGAAGACGTGTTCATTCGGCAGGTCCTCCGGGGAATAGATAAGCTGTCTTATGGGATATCTCAGGGGCTCAGCCTGGAGGCCATGTACCTCAACCTCTCCCCGCTGAAGCGTGCGGAGATGGCGAAAAAGGCATCTCAGATAGACTGGGACGAGTTTTTCAAGGAATTGTACCCCGTAGATCCGGCGACAGGCAAGCCGCTCCCTCCGGCTAAGCTGGGCAAACAGAAGCGGATGATCTACGACATAGCTCTCCAAATGGGCATCGACCTCGGGTGGTACGATAAGATGCCCGAGACTCCGGCGTTCACTCAGGCTAAGCTGTGATGGTGATGGAGGCATCGGAATGGCCGCATGGGGAGATTGTCGCTCTCGACACCGAGGACGACCGCTTTAAGGATGGATGCAGGAGGACTCGGCTCATTCAGATCTGCCCGATTTCTGCCTCCTCCCTCGATGATGTGAGGGTCATCGAGGGCTTCGGGGCGTGGTCAATGCTGTTCGATATCCTCGAGAAACAGAACATCTGGACAACGAAGCAGATCGAGATTCGCTGTTACAATTTAGGCGGCTATGAGTTCAGCCATATGTGGGCCGAGGTCCTCAAGGAGAGGTATCAATACACCGACGAAAAAGCCCTCAAATTCGCACAATGGACCGCGCTCGCCGATGATAAAACAGTTTATTCCGTGGAGGTCAAGACACTGACCGGAGTGTGCGTGAAGTTCACGGATGACATGAGGAGAATGCAGAACTCCTCAATGGAGTCATCTGCGGCGAGCGTCAGGAAAGAATATCCCGAGTGGTGGGCCGGCATCGAGGAGGTCAAGGCTCACAACGTGGACTATCATGACGGATGGCTCAGTCCGTCGGATCCTGATTATCAGATCGCGTTGCACTACTCAAAATTAGATGCATTCAGTCAGGCGATGATTTCTCGCTGGCTGAACATCCACGGCTATGACCGCGCGTTGACCTCGGCAGGGATGGGGCTGAAAGCGGCCCTGAATTCCAAGTATGGGAAAACCGATCTGCGGAGTGCGACGTTTCAGAATTTTTCGTGGAATGCCAAAGATTTCAGAAAAGAGTATCCTCCGCTCGACAGGGAGATGCAGGATCTGGCCGAGGAGAAACTGCTGGGCGGATTCGTGTGGGGACTGACAGGGGAGCATCAAGGGCCTTTCGTGCACCTGGACTACTCCTCATCCTATCCTTACGAATACGCTTTCGGCAGAATGTTCAAGGGGAGAGTGTGGAGGATCCTTCCGGACGACGACCTCTGGGATGAGATGCGGCAAGCGACGACAATGTTCAGATGGTTTGTCGT
>CAVIXF010000367.1:0-3138 GCA_963646585.1 Candidatus Gastranaerophilales bacterium HUM_1
GAAACCGTCCGTCTTCCGCATGGCCCTCAAGCCGCAGGGCCCCGTCCGCGAGACGCGGGACGGGAACGGCCTACTTGCCGACTTCGGGCGCGAGACGTTCGGGTTCGTGACCCTGAAGGGCATTTCGGGCAAGGGAACGGTGCGGATCGTCTACGCCGAATCGGCCGAGGAGGCGGATGCCGGGCTTGACGTGGACGTGTGGGAGAACGTTGCGCTGGACGCGGCGAAGGGGACGACGCATCGTCTGCCGGTTTCGCGTGCCTTCCGCTACATTCGCGTCACACCAATCGCGGGGGACGTGGCCGTCGCGTCGCTTTCGATGGAATACGAGTATCTGCCGCTTGAGTATCGGGGCGCGTTTCGGTGCGACGACGGGGAAATCAACCGCATATGGGATGTCGCGGCGTATACGCTTCACCTGACGACACGGGAGTTCTACCTCGACGGCATCAAGCGCGACCGCTGGGTGTGGAGCGGCGACACGCGGCAAAGCGTGAACATGGCGGTCTATCTCTTCGCCGACAACGCCGTCACGCGGCGGACGCTCTCCCTCCTCGGCGGCAAGGACCCGATTGGCTCGCATGTCAACACGATCCTCGACTACACGCTCTTCTGGATTATGAGCGTCGGCGAGTACTACCTCTATTCGGGCGACTCGGACTACCTGCGGGAGATTTGGCCGCGTGTGAAGGCGCAGACCGAATACTGCCTCGCCCAGACGGACAAGGACGGCTTTCTCGTTGACAAGCCCGGCGACTGGGTGTTCGTCGATTGGTCGCCGAAGCCGATGCGCCGCAACGGCGGTGCGCTCAGTTTCGAGCAGATCCTCTTCGTCGAAGCCCTGACGACCGCGTCCAAGACCGCCGCGCTCGCGGGAGACGCGGCAAAGGCAACCGAATACGCCCGCCGCGCCGCGGAACTGCGCGGCAAAATCGTGCCGACCTACTGGGATGAGAAACGGCAGGGACTTCTCAGCTTCCGCGACGGCGATGGGAAGGTGAGCGAACTGACGCGCTACCCGAACATCTTCGGGATTTTCTGCGGCTACTTCGATTCCGCCGCACAGGCGAGCGTGGTGCGGAACGTGCTGGAGAACGACGCGGTGATGAAAATCGTCACGCCCTACATGCGCTACTACGAACTCGAGAGCCTCTGCTTCCTCGGACGGCAGACGGACGTGACGAAGATGATCAAGGACTACTGGGGCGGCATGCTGAAACTCGGCGCGACCAGTTTCTGGGAGGAGTTCGATCCGACGAAGAAGGGCGTCGAGCACTATGCGATGTACGGGCGACCCTTCGGCAAGTCGCTCTGCCATGCGTGGGGGGCGAGCCCCGTCTATCTGCTCGGACGCTACTACCTTGGCGTGAAGCCGACCGCGCCGGGCTTCGCAACGTACGAAGTCAAGCCGAATCTGGGCGGACTGAAGTGGATGGAGGGGAAAGTCCCCGCGCCGTTCGGCGTGATTCGCGTCAGGGCGGATCGGGAGAGCGTCGAGGTTCGCTCGGACGGCGGGCGCGGCACTCTCGTCCTTCCCGACGGGCGCACCTATCCCATCGAACCGAACAAGCCCCTTCGCACTCGGTTCTGACATTCCCGGTCAACGGCCTTCAGCCGTGGAAGTTCCGTCCCGTTCGCCGCCGCACTTTTTCGCTAAACGCCCGAAAATAGTTTTCGCTAAACGCCTGAAAACCGCTTGTTTCGGTTGGTTTTCTTTGGTATAATTCCGCCGTCTTCCGTGAGAAGTGTGCCGAGGGGTGCATCGCTCGGGGACAGAAGCAAAGGAAAACTGACCATGAACGTGAAAATGACAAAAGAAAACACGACGGGCTTCGCGCCGTCCAATCCCTGGGGGGGGGGGGTATATCTCCGCTTCCTCGTGTGCGCTTTGGGTCTTTGCGCAACCCTTGTCGCACGGGCGACCGAGTGGACTTACTCCTCGACGGCTAAGACGATTACCGACGGACAGTGGACGCTCAAGGTGTCCAGCCTTGACAAGGAAACCGGCACGCTCGGGTTGAATGGCATCGGCGGAAGGGCGGATTCGACGGCTTCGGGCATCATTGACCTGAGGTCCCCGCTCGTCCTCAAGGATAGTTCGGACGATTCGACGATCGCCGTCAGCACGGTCAATCTCGCCGAGTCGGCATTTGCCGACTGGGACAGCAAATACAATATTGCTGAATTCTACTGCGACATCATCGGCTCGATGGGGAACAATTGCTTTTCGACCAACGGAAAGATGACCACAATCGAGATCGGCGGCACCGCCGAGACCCTCCCGGGACTCATGTTGAACAAGTGCGCGAGCCTGAAGACGGTCAAGTTCAACTTCCCCAACTTGCGCAAGGTCGGTGACAGGATCTTTGGCGTTAACACGAACCCGAATCCAATCGACATATCGACCATTGCCATCCCCAGCGTCACGAATGTTTGGTCAGGAGGTTTGGGGTACTCGGCGTTGCGCGGCGACATTGTTCTCACCAATGTCATGTTCTTGGGCACATCCGCGTTTCATGGCGCTTCGCTGACGAATGTGTTTCTCGCGGGTTCGCTCACCAATTTGCCAAGTCAGGTGTTCAGGGGCAATAGCACAATTACGAATGTCGTCCTCGACTTGCCGGATCTCACTGTTGTAGATAGTTGGGCATTCGGACATCCGAATAGTTCTTCTTATATGCAACAGAAGATTAGTCGCGTGGAGTTTGTGAGCGCACTAAAGGAGATGGGGCTCGTCACGAACATCGTCACCTACTCAAACAACAAGAACGCTCCCGAAAACCTGCGCATCTACGTTTCGCGGCAGCAGTGGACGCCGGGCGAAGCGGAAACCTATGATGCCGAGTCGAACCCGACGGGCTTCTTCAGTCCGCTTACGGACGACGAGAAGGCGAAGGTCGCCGCCGACCCGACTCTTGCGAAGACGTTCGGCGTACTCGTCTCGAAAGGCTACCGCAAGGCGTTCTTCATCAACAAGAAGTCCATACACGACCCGATGGGCTTTTTCATCCGCTTTCGTTGAAGGTGACTTGTAAAGGGGGTGGGTCAGAAAAAACCCCATCCGTCCATCGGTTTCGACCACTGAACACACAGAAGCCGCTTCGCGGCACACTGAAAACACTGAAAGTCGGCCTGACC
>CAVIXF010000368.1:0-3090 GCA_963646585.1 Candidatus Gastranaerophilales bacterium HUM_1
CCCGTAAGTGGCGACCTCCGTCTCCCTCTCCGCACAAGAGACCATCCCGAATGCAAGCGTTCCCGCCACCGCCAAAAACATCACTGTTCTGTTGTTCATAAACAATAGCTCTTTGATTCCCGGCAAATTTACGCAAAAACTTTTGTTTTCATGTCAAATACGCATAAGTGGTCATTTGTTCCTGCCCAGGGATCCGCTCAGTGCCCCTGCATCATGAGACAATGAAATCCTTCTTGCGTGATATTGTAAAGTTTAATATATTTACAAGTTTTTACACTTGTTCGCATCAAGTGTATTTTTGAACACGGACGCGAGAATAAAGGAAAGGTTATTGCCCTGGCATATTCACCACAAGTATATGGAAAAGAACGAACTTACAACACGAAGGATGAACGGATGGCTGGCGCTCAGTCCGCTGGCGGTGTTTTTGGTTACTTATCTGGTGTCGTCGCTGGTGGCGCACGACTTCTACAAGGTGCCGGTGGCTTCGGCGTTTCTGATCGCGTCGGTCTATGCGATGCTGATCACGAAAGGGCCGGTGGCGGAAAGGATTGACATCTTCTCGGGCGGTGCGGGCAACAAGAACGTCCTGCTGATGATCTGGATCTTCGTGATGGCCGGAGCGTTCGCCACGACGGCGAAGGCCATTGGAAGCGTCGAGGCCACTGTCAATCTGACGCTTACCGTACTTCCCGGCAAACTGATCCTTGCCGGACTGTTCCTCGCCTCGTGCTTCATCTCGATGGCGATCGGAACAAGCGTCGGCACGGTCGTGGCGCTTGTGCCTATCGCCTCGGGGATCGCCACGCAGGCCGGATTGTCACTGCCGCTCGTGACAGGCCTCATTGTCGGCGGAGCGTTCTTCGGCGACAATCTGTCATTCATCTCCGACACCACAATCGCTTCCACCACATCGCAGGGCTGCTCGATGTCCGACAAGTTCAAGGCAAACGTCTGGATCTGCTGGCCGGCGGCGCTGGTCGTCACAGTCATCTACGTCGTCATCGGACTCAACCACGGAGCGACACCACAGATCGGGGAGATTGAATATGTCAAACTCATCCCTTACCTGTCTGTCATCGTGCTGGCCCTGTTCGGCCTGAATGTTCTACTCGTGCTGGGAATAGGCCTGTTGCTCTGCGCTGTCATCGGATTCATGCATGGAATGACATGGATCGGATTTCTGGGGAGCGTGGGCGGAGGAATCTCCGAAATGGGCGAGCTGATCATCGTGACGATGCTCTCGGGAGGGATGCTGGAGCTGATCCGCCACAACGGGGGCATCGACTTCATCATCAAAGGCTTGACGAAAGGCATCAAAGGCAAGAGAGGAGCAGAGTTCAGCATCGCCGGGCTGGTCGGGCTGTCTAATTTCTGCACGGCCAACAACACAATCGCGATTCTGACAACCGGAGACATCGCCCGCGACATCACCCGGAAGTTCGGCCTCGACCCTCGGAAATCGGCAAGCCTTCTGGACACGTTCTCCTGCGTCGTGCAGGGCATAATCCCCTACGGGGCGCAGCTTCTGATGGCCTCGGGGTTCGCGGGAATCTCGGCGGCGGCGATCATCCCATGCCTCTACTACCCGTTCGCGCTCTGCGTGGTGGCATGTCTCTCGATCATATTCAGACTTCCTAAACGCTACTCATAATGGACAGGACAGCAAAGGTGACCTTCGTGACATTGGTAGGTTCCGTCATCAACATCATTCTGACGGTCTTCAAGATCATCGCCGGCATCCTCGGACGCTCCACAGCGATGGTCGCGGACGGAATGCATTCGTTGTCAGACCTTCTCAGCGACATCGTGGTGCTTGTCTTCGTCAGAATCTCCGCAAAGGGACGGGACAAGGACCATGACTACGGCCACGGCAAGTTCGAGACCTTCGCCACGCTGATCATCAGCCTGATGCTCATTCTGGTAGCGGCAAATCTGATGTCCGGCGGAATAAGCAAGATTCGCCTGATTCTGGACGGAGGGCAGGTAAGTTCCCCGGGGATGATCGCCCTCTGGGCCGCCGTGGCGTCCATAGTCCTGAAAGAGGCTCTCTACCGCTACACAATCATCGAAGGAAAGGCCTTGAACAGCCCGATGATGATCGCCAACGCCTGGCATCACCGATCGGACGCTTTCTCCTCCGTCGGCTCACTGCTCGGAATCGCCGGCGCAATATTCCTTGGTGACAGATTCGTCATTCTGGATCCTATCACAGGGTGCCTCATCAGCATATTCATTCTTGTGATGGTTGTGAAAATGTCCGTACCGGCGATCAAGGAACTGCTGGACGTGTCGCTTCCGGACGACGTGGAGGACAAGATCAAGACCACGGCGAAATCCATCAACGGAGTGATTGACCTTCACGAACTTAAGACACGCCGCGAGGGGCCGGGGATAATCATGGAAGGGCATCTTGTTCTGGATTCGGGAATATCCCTGAAAGAGGCCCACGACATCTCCAAAAAGGTCGAGGCCGCCCTCCGCAAGGAGTTCGGCCTCGAAACCCAGATCTCCCTCCACCTTGAGCCGGAGGATGACTCGCAATAGTCAGGAACACATCCTACCTTTCGGCAGAGTCAACCTGCCTGATACTTCTCTATCCGGCAGGTGTGCGTCTTTGTCTCCTTGTCGTAGTTGACACCGACGAGGAGCAGGTTGTCTTTATGCTCAACGATGCTCTCAGGATAGTTCTTCTCCTTGATTTGCCTGATGGCGGAATTCGCATCCTTGCCAAATTTCAACTCAACGATCAAGGCTGGACTGTCCACATTCTTTCTCGGAACCATTACCAAGTCGGCGAAGCCTTTCCCGCCGGCCAGTTCCCGATGCACAACGTAGTCGTTCTTGGCATAGTAGTAGGCTATACTCAAAACGCAAGAAAGGGAGTTCTCGTCATTGTAGCTGAGAATGCTCGTATTTTCATCGTGGGCTTGGTCTATGCCCCACGCCACGGCCTCCTCGTCCCCGCGAAGCGTCGCCGCAAGCAATTCTTCGGAATCTCGCAGCGCCTCCACCACATTCCTCCACTTGTTCGCCCGCACCGCTCCCTCCATCTCACCCGACACCTCAAGATTCGGGATGCGGCAGGTC
>CAVIXF010000369.1:0-3006 GCA_963646585.1 Candidatus Gastranaerophilales bacterium HUM_1
CTCCGTGTATCTTGGGTTATTCCACTCTGTTCAGTTACCGTTGCGCTCCGCAGAAGTGGAAGGGCAGGCTATGCAGCCCTTCACACTTTGGGAGTGTAACGACCGTTCTTCCGTCTATATCTTTTTATAGACAGCGTAGAAGAAGAAAATCCGGTCAGCTGTTTTCAGGGTTCGTTTTTGTGATGATGCCTTTGTCGAGTGTGAACTCGTCGCCCATTTTCTTGAGCCTTGCGTACACGGTCTTATCGATGATGCCCATGTACTCAGCCATGTCCTTTACTGTGACTTTTCCGTCCATGTTGAGAGCGGAGAAAGCGGTGCGGAACTCCTCGGCGGCATCATCCGTCGTCTTGCTTTTCGAATTATTGAGCCGTCCCGCCTGCGGAGTGCCTTGTGCGGGCATCGTTCCGAGTGTCCCGTTTTCGTCGACCTTATGAATTGGGTACTCGAACCAGAAGTTGACGGGCGTGATGTTCGGGAACTCACGCAGCGAGGACTCGAGCCGCCATGCGGTTTCGTTTCCGTCACGGACGTTGTTTGCGATATCCTCGGAGAGTTCAAGCTGAATCATGTCAAGCTGGGCGTCGGGATCGCGGGCGAACACGCCGGAACCTGACGCTCTGTCCATCGCTTTTTTCATGCCCTGCGAACCTTTGCTGTGATGATGGCAGTAGATGGTGCTGCACCCGGTTTCCGTGCAAATCTTGTCGAACTGGTTACAGAACGCGCCCATTTCGGAGGCATTGTTCTCATCGCCTGTGATGACCTTGTAAATGGGATCGATGACGATAGCGTCAAAGTGCTGATCCCGCACACGGCGGATGAGTTTCGGCACAAGCTGGTCGAGCGGTACGGCGTGACCTCTGAGGTTCCACACCACGATGCTGTTCGCATTTTTGATGGGCAGACCGAGTGCCTCATAAATTTTGAGGAATCGGTTAATCGCGCTTGCCGGATCGATTTCAAGGTTCACATAGAGCACTCTGCCTTTTTTGCAGGGAAAGCCGAGCCAGGGCTTGCCTTCCGCGATAGCGATGCACAGTTCCATGAGGAGAAAGGACTTCCCGGCCTTGGACGAGCCGGAAATCAGCATCTTGTGTCCTCGGCGGAGTATGCCCTGAATAAGCTCCTCCGGCAGTTCAGGCGGATTATCCTTGAAGGTGTCGAGAGATACCATGTCGGGAAGTTCGTCCGAGACACCTTCCACGAAATCCATCCAGTCCACCCATGACTTTCTGCCGATATTTGTTGCGACAAGGTACTGGCGGTTGCCTTTCCTCGTGACTCCGGGCATACGGGAGAGACGGGACGGATTGCGGTTCTGTTTGTCGATGGATACACCGTTTTTCTCCAGAAAATCGTAAAGGAACTCCACGCGCTTTCTGTACTCGTCGTAATTTTCCGCATCCACGCGGACGATGGCATGGAGACTCTTGCCTCCGCTGTGAACGAGTGCAGCGATAGGCAGTTCCAGCTTGCGGTAGACGATATCCTGCTCCGCAACGGGGAGCGTGTCCGATTCCACCAAGGCGAAGCGGAACTTTGTGATGTTCTCGTTCTTTACGCCGTCACCGTCGAGGGGATTAAACCGAATCCAAGCGCCGACCTGCGGTTTCCAGTCGCCTATAGTCGCGCCGAGGTCATCTGGATGCTTTTTCAGCGACGCGATGAGTTCTCCGGCGGTGCGGTCGTACACGCCCTTGCTCGGCAACCACTTGCCCTCGGCGTCCTGCCATACATCGTTTGTGACATAGCCTACGAGGTCATCTGCGTCAAAGAGCAGTTCGAGGTATGTGATGAGGTCTGTGGAAGGACGCCACGAATCAGGAGCAGTGAATCCGTTGAAACCATCCGCACCGTCATATTCGATAGCGTCATCCCAATTGAGACATCCGTCCTCGCCGCCGAATGGAGTCCAGCCGCGTTCCTTCGCCATCTGGACGATGGTGCCGCCTTTAACAGGAGTATCGGAGCCGTGAAAGCTGTTCCATTTGCGTTCGCACTCGCCGGGATGATAGCGTTTGTCGTTCCGGGACCAGTCGTCCCATATGGAGCAGGGATAACCCTCCTCCTTTAGCACCATGCCGACCGCTATCCAGTCAGCACGACTCAAGGTAGATACGTCTATGGCTTTGAGAGCCGAAAGAATATGATTATCCATGAATGGTTACCTCCTTAAGGTCTGTAGAGTGCGGGAGTGATTCCGTAAGGAACTCTCCAGCGATTGTCCGCAAGCATTGAGATAAGGAAACTGGCATCCTCGAATGCCCAGGTGCCGACCTGCCTGAAACCGTAGCGTTCCAGACAGCGTATCTGCTTGGGAGTTGCAAGCCCCATCTGCTGACGGCGCTGCAGGCGGTCGATGAGAAGGGACGCAAGCCCGGCGTTCCTGACGCTGTCGGCGAAAATGCCCCTGCGTTCCAAGAATGCGACCTGCTTTTCGGACGGCGGAGCCATTTCCCATGCGAATGTCGGTACATAGTTCGTCAAATCCTCCGCCGCAATCGAAAGCGCATACTGAAGCGGATCGACCAGCTTGCGCTTTTTCCCGCGCATTTCTTCGAGTTGCTTGGCAAGAGCCGCCTCGCGCTCGGCAAGGACATCGCGCTCCGCCTGTTCCTCAGCTTCGATAAGGTCAATACCTTCATCGTCCGACTTCATCTGCTCATCGATCATCTTGGCGATTTTCTCGTCCTTGCTGATAAGCGCAGACGGTCTGCAAAGGTCGTGCCGTACCGTCATCCAAAGAAAGTCGAGGAGCAACAGATGGCCTTTACCCGGAGCAAGCCTCATGCCGCGCCCGACCATCTGCTGATAAAGGGAGCGGATTTTAGTAGGACGCAGGATCACGATGCAGTCTACGGATGGGCAGTCCCAGCCCTCGGTAAGCAGCATGGAATTGCAAAGCACGTCGTATCTGCCCGCCTCGAAATCGGCAAGCACCTCCGAGCGGTCATCGCTGTTGCCGTTCACCTCTGCGGCGCGGAGCCCTACATTGTTCAGCAT
>CAVIXF010000370.1:0-2836 GCA_963646585.1 Candidatus Gastranaerophilales bacterium HUM_1
TTCGCATAAAAAGTACCCCTTCAAAATACCTATTTAAGGTTGAGCAAGTCGCATAGGCTTTTACCCAGAGAGTTTGAGATCTGGCCGTCAGGCCTTTGACCAGGGATAGGAGAGTAATCATGGATGCTGTGCTTGAAAATGCGCCAACGTTTGAGGGGGTTGAAAATCAGACTGCCGCTGGGCAGATGACCGTTTCCGAAAGGGCGGTGAGCGTCGTTCGGCTGATCGTCTCGTTCGGCCTTGCCGCCGTCTTCCTGGCGTTTGCGATGAGCGTGAGCTCGGTTATGGGCGCGCCAGACTACCTCCGCGCGGTGCTGACCGGGCAGGCGACCCTTTCGTTGCCGTTTCTCTCTTCGGGCTCTCCATCGGCGTCCGACGTCTATAGCGCTTACCATGTGATCACGTTGCTTTATCTTGCTCCACTTGCGTTTCTCCCGTTCATGGGATGGGCGGCGGCAACCCATGTGATGGGAATCGTGACGGGCGACAAGTCTGTCATGAACAGGAGCCTAGGCCGCTACCCCGCTCGGGTTCTTGCGCTGATCCTTCTTGTTGTCGGAGACGCATGGATGCTGTACGCCAGCATCCTCCTTGCCGGAATTGCTGAAGAGGCTTATGGCAACGTCCCTGTCGATGTCATCGTCCTCGCGGTCATGGTTGTCGTCCAGGGCGTCATCTCCGTCTGGGCGTACTGCTGGGTTCTGAAGCGCTTCCGGAAGACGGGCCTGGCCCTCGACGAGAACCCCCTCCTCGACGCGCTGCTGCTTTCCACGGGCATCTTCGGCCAAAGCGTCGTGGAGTTCATCTTTCTTCTGCCGTTGGCGCTCCTGATCCTCTGGTTTGTCCTCCGCAGCTCTCGCGTCGTCGTCGTGCGCCGATAGGCGCGGCGGAACCCTTTTTAATCATCAACCTACAAGATAAGGAGTTTGTTATGAGCGATTTGGCGAAAAAAGGCATCGTGGCGGCACTGACGGTTGTCCTGTCGGCGGCACTGTGGGGGACGGCCGTGATGATCTCGGAAACGGCGCCGATGCAGCAGGTTTCGGAGTGGACGCAGCTGGTGGTGGGGAACTCGATGCTGCTGGGTGCATAAAAAGTACCCCTTCAAAATACCTATTTAAGGTTGAGCAAGTCGCATACATTATTTTCCAAGGAAAAGGAAGGCTGGCCAGCAACGCCTGGTCGACAGGGAAAGGAATGTCATGAAGTGCAAGCAGTGCAACGTCGAGATACCTGATGGGGTGAAGTTCTGCCCCTCGTGCGGCGCTTCGACGTCGGGGGAGCAGCCGAAGCCGAGCGAGGCTCCGAAGGCTGCACCGGCGAATGCCGGCTCGAACGGCGCGGGAGCAAACAAGTCCGTTACCCTTTCCGTCGATCCTTCGGCTGCGGTTGGCTTTCTGAAGAAGAACAAGAAGGCCGCCATCGGAGCAGCGGCTGCGGTCGTGGTGGTCGTGGTCGCGATCATCGCGTTCGTCATGGTGTCGAGCAACGTGCCCGAGGATATCGTGAAGAACGACCTGATGGAGAACAACCTCGTGAAGAACGGGGCTGTGCAGTCGGATTACGTCAACAGCTCGAATTACCAGATCTCCGAGTTTAAGATCACCGGCCAGTCCGACGAAAAGCTGTCGAACGACCTTCTCTCCCTGGCGGCGAAAACCGCGACGGGAGTTGACAAGGTTCGCAAGGTCAATGTTTCGGGGAAGGTTGCAAACGACAACTTCGAAACGTCCTTCAGCGGCTATTTCTACTATGTGAAGAGTGGCGACAAGTGGAGTAAGGTTGATAGCGATATCGACGCCAACTCCACGAAGCCCCTGAAGGGCGTCGACAAGGCGGTAAGCTCTTCGTCGTCCTCGTCCGACTCGGTTTCTTATTCCGATTTCTCTTCGACGCTTGAAGAGTCCGACGGCGCTTACGTGTCGGTTGCCACCCAGAAAGTTCAGTATTCGTATTGGTTTGCCGACGACACGGCGACTTCCGCCAGCACGTTCAAGTTCGATCAGAGCAAAGGATGGGTGCGCCAAGGCAATCCGGAGCTGAGCGACACGAACACCGCTTGGAAGCTTGGCGGGAAGACGTTTGCCGTTTCAGGGAACTACGGGTTCTTCTCCGTTGGAACGAAGAACGTGTCGGTGACGTTTGGGGACTGCTCCGGCGAAACGGCAAATGCGACATATTCGATTGGGTTTACTCCGACGAAGGAGAAGAGCGGCAGCACCGAATACCACGCAATCGACCTTAAGGGTTCTGCGTCAGGCTCGCTGTCTCATGACTTCTCGAAGAGTTCGTTCAGCATGCAGCTGAACGACGCGGGGAATGCGGTCACCTTCACTTTTTCCGGGAACGTCAGTTCGACAACGACCTCGGCGGGAGAGGGAACGGTTCATACTTTGAGCGGGCGCCTTGTTACCAAGGCCGTGTATGGCGAAAGCAGTTCTTCGGAATACACGTTTGATATCGACTCGAATACGACCTTCACGGAAAAGACGACGGTGTAGTCTTCTCGCCAAAGTTTACCAAGGGGCGCGTCGATTCGGCGCGCCCCTTTCTTTGTGGGGGTAAGTTCCTGCAATTATGCATCAGTGAATTATTCAACCTTGCATAATTGTCCGGGCATCCTAGGCTGCTTTGCAGAAAAAGGGAAGCGAAAAGAAAAGGCGGGGGCGCTCATGGGAAGGATGCGCCCCCGCCGGCTGCGGGCTTGGGATGGGAAGGCTGTCCCGCAGCCATCGCGCAGGTGGGAATCCTGCGCGTTCCTTAACGTCGGGAGACGGTGGGATCCGAACTCCCGGCAGGATCGCGGATGGGAAGGACACGATCCTTAAAGGGAAGG
>CAVIXF010000371.1:0-2811 GCA_963646585.1 Candidatus Gastranaerophilales bacterium HUM_1
GCAAGCCCTTGAAACTAAGGTTAGCCCCGTCGGTACCCCCGCGGATCGGCTGGACCTTAGGCTTGATTCCGGCCATCTCCATCGCCTTCACGGCCTTCTCCACCACGTGATAGTGCGGCTCCACCTGCTCACGCATGTTGTAGTACTGATCCTTGACAGCAGCCGAGACAGTACCCTCGCCGTACTTCACATTGATGAAGTCCACGCATTTGCGCATGATCTCCTTCTTGTTCTCGAACTCCTTGCGGTCATGGTCACGGATGATGTACGTGATGTCCGCCTCCTCGACCGAGCCATTGATGCCCACAACATGGAAGAACCCCTCATACCCTTCGGTATATTCAGGCCTCTGCTGAACCGGAAGCAACCCGTTCATCTCCATCGCGATAAGAATCGCGTTCTTCATCTTGCCCTTCGCATAGCCGGGATGGACATTGCGTCCTTGAATATGTATCTTCGCCGAAGCCGCATTGAAATTCTCGAACTCCAACTCCCCGATCTCGCCCCCATCCATCGTATAGGCATATTCAGCCCCGAACCTCTTGACATCGAACTTCACCACCCCGCGTCCGATCTCCTCGTCCGGCGTGAACCCGATCTTGATCTCGCCATGCTTGAACTCAGGATGCTCCACGATGTACTGCACGGCGTCCATAATCTCGGCCACACCGGCCTTGTCGTCCGCTCCCAGAAGAGTCGTCCCGTCCGTGGTGATCAGCGTCTGCCCCACATAGTGAAGCAACTCCGGGAACTCCGAAGGCTTCAGCGCCAGGTCCGGAACTCCTTTTAAAGGAATATCCCCACCGTCATATTCATTGATTATCTGAGGCTTGATGTTCGCTCCCGAAGCGTCTGGAGCGGTGTCCACATGGGCGATGAACCCCACCGCCGGCACTTTCGCCCCGATGTTCGAAGGAATTGACCCCATCACGTAACCATATTCATCAAGAGTGGCTTCCACTCCCATCGCCTTCAACTCATCGCAAAGCATCCGCAGCAGATTCAGCTGCTTCGCCGTCGATGGCTGGCTTTCTGATTCCTCGTTCGACTGAGTGTCAACGCTGACGTACCTCAGGAACCTGTCCAAAACTTTTTCCATATTCATTGACTATGACTATTATTCCTTAACCCTCAAAGAAGCGATGACCGTGTAAGCGACAATCCCGATGAACGGAATGATAGCTATAGCTTCCCCGTACTGGGCGTTCCACCCGGTCATGAACCAATCCACATCGAAGAACTTCAGCAGAGCGCTGACGACACCCATCAAGGCCCCACCAGCGATGAAACCCGAAGCAATCAACGTCCCCTTGTTAAGACGAGCCTCATTCAGTGCCTTGTCCTTCGAACGTGTGCTGACGTACCACGAAATCGCTCCACCGACCAGCAGCGGCAGGTTCAGATCGATCGGAATGAACATTCCGAGAGCGAACGCCAAAGCCGGAACCTTGAAGAAAGTCAGCGCGATGGCTATCACGGCACCAATCCCGTAAAGCAGCCACGGAGCGCTTCCACCGCTCATCATCGGCTGGATCACAGCCGCCATAGCATTAGCCTGAGGAGCCACGAGCGCCTGATCCCCCACGAATCCGTAAGTCTTGTTCAGCACCAGCATCACACCGCAGACAGTCGCCGCGGCCACGGCCACTCCCACGAACTTCCAGCATTCCTGCTTCCTTGGAGTGCTGCCGATCCAGTAGCCGATTTTCAAATCCGTGATGAACGATCCCGCCACCGAAAGCGCCGTGCAGACAACCCCTCCGATGATCAGCGCCGCCGCCATCCCGGCATTGCCCTTAAGCCCCACCGCCACAAGGATAAGCGCGGCGATGATAAGAGTCATCAACGTCATCCCGCTCACCGGATTGCTGCCCACGATGGCTATGGCGTTGGCCGCCACAGTCGTGAACAGGAACGCTACCACCGCCGCGATCAGCAGCCCTGCAAGAGCCTGCCAGATGTTGTTCACAACCCCGCCGACAGCGAAGAAAGCGAACACCGCCAGAAGCGTCAGCACAATGCCGAACACAATGGTTTTCATAGGAATATCCTCCTGTGTCCTCTCAGGATTCTCCACCGTGCCTCCCTTCTTGCCGAACTCGCCGACGGCCAGCCCCACAGCCGACTTGATCACACCGAAAGACTTGATGATGCCGATGATTCCCGCTGTCGCGATGCCACCGATTCCGATGTGCCTTGCATAATCCTTGAATATCTGGTCTGGACTCATCTCCCCGATGGTCATAGTCACTCCCGTGTTCATCAGGTCGATCACCTGCCCGCCCCAGATAAGGTTCATCAGCGGGATGATCACAAGCCACACCAGTAAACTTCCGCAGCAGATGATGAAGGCGTATTTCAGACCCACGATGTAGCCAAGCCCCAGGACCGCCGCTCCGGTGTTCAGTTTCAGAACCACTTTTGCCTTGTCCGCGATTGCCTGTCCGAATCCCATGACGGTGGTGCTAATTGTGTCCGCCCATGCGCCGAAAGTGCTGACAATGAAGTCGTAAAGACCTCCGATGATGCCGCTCACCAGAAGCGTCCCCACTCCCTTGCCGCCACCTTCTCCGCTCACGAGGATCTGCGTGGTCGCCGTTGCCTCAGGGAAAGGATATTTCCCGTGCATCTCCTTGACGAAATATTTCCGGAAAGGGATCATGAACAGTATCCCCAGCACCGCTCCGAGCAGCGACGAGAGGAACATCTGCACGAAACTCACCTCCACTCCCAGAATGTAGATGGCAGGGAGAGTGAATATCGCGCCCGCCACCACGGCTCCGGAGCAGCCTCCGATCGACTGTACAATGA
>CAVIXF010000372.1:0-2691 GCA_963646585.1 Candidatus Gastranaerophilales bacterium HUM_1
GACGCTCTCCTTCAGGATGCGCACGCCGGGGGTCAGTCCCGTGAACTCGGCGGGGGTCGGGAACGAAACCGTCGCCGTCGCCCCCGTAATCAGTCCGTCCGCCGGGCCGTACCACGTGTAGGTGATGGTGGAATAGGCGTTCGTCCCCTGCGGTGCGCCGCTCACGACGAGCCGACTCTCCGCGCCACCGCTCGGGACGAGTGGGCAGATTCGCCGCGCTTCAGGTCGCGAAGCCGCGCCGTAGTGCGAAACCGCCAGGGTCACGCCGTTTGTCGCACTCACCCGCTCAAACCCGGCTTCGTCCTTCACGACGAACTCGTTCCCCCACGGGTCGCGCAACGCCGCCTTCCCGAACGGCAGACGCAGGTAGGGTCCGCGCCATCCCGTCGGCACGTAGACCGTCTCGTCCGCAATCGCCTTCGCCCCCGTGACGAGGTTCGCGCCCTTCGCCCTGAGAACGGCAAACCGCCGCGCCCCCGTCGGGCAGACCCACAGTTCCGCAAGCGAATTCGTTTCCGCCGCATTCGGCATCCGCCCCATGTCCGCAAGAAACCCAGTCGGCAGTCCGTCCGCACCGCGCTCGTAGACACTGGCACGGATTGCCCCCAGTTGCCAGTCGGCGACGGATTCCAGTTTCTGGTCGCGCAAGTGGGCGAACTCCCTCACCGCAAGATGCGTCAGGAGCGCGATGACGCCAAGGACGACGACCAGTTCGACCAGTGTAAACGCCCGCCTCATCGTTCCTCCCCCTCGTCCACGTCATTCCGCAGGAGGAAAAGGACGAGGTCGTCCCCTCGCGCCAGTCGGTTGTTCCCGTCGATCAGCCCCGCTTGCCGCACGAGCCGACGCTTCCGTTCACCCCACGAAGTCGCCCACCAGTTCGTGCCGTTCGTGTCAAAGCACGGCGTGTCGAGCCGTCCGTCCGGCCCGGCGGAAACGACCCGCGCATAGCGGAAGCGCACCTCCTCCGGCAGGTTCGTCGTCACGCCCGCGAACGCCTGGGGCGGCGGAATCTGCAGGACGTACGGATTCCCCCACGGGTCCAGCAGGGCGGGCTCGCCGGGAAAGCCGTAGACCGAGCAGCTCTCGCGCCCGTTCAGAATGTCACGCGGCAGGCCGAGTTGCGCTACCTTCGGGTAGAAGCCCCGTTCGTCGAAGGTCAGGTCGTCCGCGAACCGCACGTCCGTTCGGCAGGGAAAGGACGCGCACGGCTTCTTCACGTACGGGCCCCTCCAGCCGCGTTCCGCGTCCGCATCCCAGTGGAAGAAGGTCGTCGGCTTCGCGCACCCTCGGTTCGCCGCCCAGCCGTCGTCCAGCCGAACGCCGGGCGTTCGCGTCGAATCCGTCCCCGCCGTCAGCCGCACGTAGAGGTTTGTCGGCATGAGGAGGTTCGCAAGTCGCAGAAACCCGAGCGAAAACCCCGGAATGCCGCGCAAGTCGCGCAGATAGCCCGTCTCTTCGTCAACGAACGCTTCGCGCAGAACCTTCAGGTCGCTTTCGGCGGCAATTCGCTTCGCGGCCGTCCCCACGCGCCCTATGCGTGAAACGGCCACCACGGCGATAACCGACATTATCGCCACCACAACCACGAGTTCCATCAAGGTGAACCCGCTGTGGATCTCGATCTTCCTTTGCGACATCCATTTTTTCAAACGCCGCGAAAGAGCCGTCGGTTCAATGCCGAAAACGAATGCGTCAAGCCTGTTTCTTGCCACAGTCGTTCTTCAGGTAATTCCGCGCGCTTTCCGTTGCCGCCGAGGCCATTTCCGAAGTCGCTTCAATCCCGGCGAACTTCACCATGTCGGAGGATTCGAGGAAACTTTCCAAATCACTAAGATGGGGCACCTGTGATTGCCCCGAACTCCGTAACTCGGCAAAGAACTCCTCCGTCGTCAGATTCGGAGCACGAATCCCATACTTCCGCTGGATATAGCGGCGGACAATCATCGTCAACTCGACATAAAAGTCCTTGAACTTCCCTCGCTGTGGCAATTCACGCTTTAAAAGCCTGTCTAACTCGACCCACGCACGTTCAATCGGACTCATCTGATGCTCCTTCACGCAACGAACAAGATACTTTAGAAGATAATAGATGCCAGTTAAGATTCCGCAGACCATCGCGAGCAAGGCTGAAGCAAAACCAAGCAATTTCAAACTAAGTGGAGGCAAATCTTTCTGCGGATTCACTTCAAAGCCACCCGTCACGGCCTCGCGTGACAGCGGTTTCTCAAAATAAACAGGCCCGGCCACGAAACTCAAATTGTCTGCGCCTTTTTGAACCACCGCAAACGGCGCAATCTTATATTCGTCGGCACATGGTTCGGGAATGAACTTCCAATTGATCGTCTGGACAACGGAACCATCCGTTTGCGTAATTGGCTCACTGGCAAAATCTTCGGCAAGCGAAAATCCACGGGTACGAGACCTCAGGTCAGGCGGTTCAATCGCAACCGACGGCGCGGTCTTCAGGGTAAGCGTGACAAAGACACTTCGACCTGGGTCAACAACCTTCGTGTCGGAATCGAGTCGAAGATCAACTCCTCCCTTTTGAATGGACAGCAGAGTTGTTGACAAAAGAAGAAAGTGACTGAGATAAAACATTGCATCTCCGAACTTACTGTATAAGAAAAGGGAAAGGGCCGGCGGCGTCCTACTCTCGCGCGGGCGGGTCCCGCACTACCCTCGGCGATG
>CAVIXF010000373.1:0-2666 GCA_963646585.1 Candidatus Gastranaerophilales bacterium HUM_1
C
The DNA here is from genome assembly GCA_963646585.1 of Candidatus Gastranaerophilales bacterium HUM_1. GTDB lineage: Bacteria > Bacteroidota > Bacteroidia > Bacteroidales > UBA932 > Cryptobacteroides. Next base: position 2 of record CAVIXF010000373.1, read on the forward strand.
GACCGCGGAGGTGAGCCTGTCCGAGGCTCTGGCCTCATTCCACGAGGACATGCACGTCGGGCTTGAGATCAGGGGGGACCTCGCCACCCCCGTGGGGGCCGAAGCCACCGCCACCATCACCGGATGGAAGGACGTGGAGGGCGACCATGCCGACGCGACATAATTAGAAACATTCAGATGACAACAATAAACAGATCCATAATGAAGAATCAGATTCTTGCAATCTCTCTTGCCGCATTGGCTTTGACGGCCTGCGACAAAAATGGAGCGGAGGACTCACAGGCGATAATTGACCCTGTGGCCATGGCGAGCTTCACAGCGGACATCCGCACGGCGGCGGCAAGCCGCGCGAATGCCGAGAGAACTGCTTTTGCGAATGGCGACAAGGTGGGCATCGTGCCAATCAAGTCCACTGGAGTGGACACTCCGCAGTACAACACGCTCTACACATTCAACGGGACGCAGTTTGTGGCCAATCCGCCCTATTGGTTCAGGGACAGGAGCGACGTGACTTTCAACGCCTACTACCCCTACACGGAGGACGGGATTGCCACTGACGGCACAATCGCAATAGACACAAAGGCGGAGAACCAGAAGGCGGCTGCGGACGGATGGAGACTCAACGACATCCTCTTCGCCACCGCAGGCACAAATGTCAGTTCGCCGACCGTCTCATACACTGACGGCAACGCCTTCACCCATCAGTTAAGCAAAATTACGCTAACTTTCAAGGCCGGTGACGGCATCACCGATCTTTCCGCCCTGCAAAGTTACACCATAGGCTCTCTCGTGACAAAGGGCAGCTTCAACGCGGTCACAGGAACCCTTTCGCTTGACGCTGACGCCGCGGCGGGTGATCTCACGATGACCGTCTCTGGAACCAATACCACTAATCTCGTCGCGACATCGCTCATTCTTCTTCCGCAGGCTCTGTCCAGCGAATCATTGAACCTTTCAGTGACTTTCCACGACCAGATCTACAAGGCCATCCTTTCTCTGAAGGACGGTCTTAAGGCCGGGAAGCACCACACCTTCAACGTGACGGTCCAGAGCACCGGCCTCGTTCTTGGTGTTCCGGAGATTGTCGATTGGGAGACTGCCCCCGGGGAAGACACCGACGTGCGGATGCCGGACGACCTGGGCTAAACCGGCGCGGAAAATCCACATAATCCTTCGAATCCATATTCAAAACAGCCATAAGTTAAATGACCATGAACGGAAAAACATATTTGGCAGCGGCGGCTTTCCTGGCGTTCGGCATTGTCGCCTGCAACAAGAACATCGAAACCTCGGCTCCTGAAGACGGAACTGTTGCGGCACAGGTCACCGCCGGCATCGGCGGAGTGAAGACCCGCGCCGTCGGAAGCTCGTGGTCCGCAAACGATGCCATCGGCATCTCCACGGTGACCGGAACCAAGACCGACTACTCCAACATCCCGTACAAGTGGGACGGGACTTCTTTCCTGCCAGACGGCACTGTGATTTATTTCCAAAGCCCGGAAGTGGTGACTTTCAACGCCTACTATCCTTTCACCGGCACTGTCGGCACATCCGCCGGGACAGTGACGGCCGAGACCAAGGCGGCGAACCAGACCGCAGAGGCGCAGCCGCTCATCGACTTCCTCCACGCGTCCGGGGCCAAGGCCGACAAGACCGCCCCGACAGTGGCGTTCACCGACAGGACAGCCGACGGCGGCGGGGACAACTCCTTCAAGCACAGGATGAGCCAGATCACATTGAGGCTCATTGAGGGAGACGACATCACGTTTGAGGGCAGACTCGCGTCCTACACCCTGAAAGGGCTGCGCCTTGAGGGCACATTCAACACGGAGACCGGCGTGGCGGCCGCCGATGCGGCAACTGCGGCGGAAGACCTGACCATCGAGCTGAACGGCCCTGCCGCGACTGGAGGAATATTCCTGACCGCCCCGGTCGTGCTGTTCCCCCAGAGCGTGACAGGCGGACAGATTGCCCTGGAGATCGTGGTCGAAGGAGAGACCTACAGAACCACTCTTGCCCGCACTTCTCTTGAGGAGGGCAACAACTACATCTTCCCGGTGACGGTGAAAAAGACCGGGCTGAGCGTCGGCGAGACGGAGATCACGGGATGGTCCGAAGTCGAGGGTGACTCGGCTGAAGCCACGATGTAGAAGCATAGTAAGAATTTAAAACATCACAACAGCAATGAACAACTCTTCCTACCACAAGACCTGCGCACCGCTTCTGACGCTCGCCGCTGCGACCCTCATTCTTGCCGGATGTTCAAAGACTGAAAACAGTCTTCAGGACAACAGGACAGAACTGAAGCTCACGAGCGCGATTGAAAAGACACGCGCCGGGAGTGCGAACACGCAGGCGACGCAGATCGCCTCGGGCGAGAAAGTCACCGTCTGGGTGACTGACAGCGGGAATAGCACCTCCCTCTATGCCGTGGAACTTACGGCGGGAAACAACGGAGCTTTAACCGGAGCCACGATGTACTACCCACAGACCGGCAACGGTGTGAACATCACCGCCCTGCACGGCGATTTCACTTTGTCGGGTGATGAGAATCCTTCACCGATGCCGAGTTCCATAGACTTCAGCGTCTCGGCTGACCAAAGCGCCTCCGGTGGAGCGAACTACCTCAAATCCGACCTGCTCTATGCCAGCCAGAGCGCAAAAC
>CAVIXF010000374.1:0-2601 GCA_963646585.1 Candidatus Gastranaerophilales bacterium HUM_1
GTCCTTATATATTGATTTGCAGTCGCCGTAGCCTTCTCTCTCCTGCCAGATCATTGAACTTGAGATGTTTTTCAAAGAGACGATGAGTCCGTGGGTGCAGGATGGGAAGTCCTCCGCCATAATCTGGTCATCCGCAAGAGTCGGGGATATGAGGGGAGTCTTCTCCGCCTCCGTCCAGAAGACGATGCCGGTGCAGCCAGCAATTTGGTCCTGCGTCAATGCGTCGTCTTTGTCCACGAAAGAGCCGTCAATCATAGCGAAGTCGCCCTTGCGCGCCTGTGAGGCGCTTTTCTTGCCGAGTGGATCCGGCATCGTGGCATCGCCGCCGGTTCCTCCGGCCGATGCGTCCCAGTCGATGATGCTTGAGCTGACGCCGAGTCCGGTGAGTTTGAGTTTGACGTCATAGACATATTTCTTCCCGCTCTCGAAGGTTGTGCCGCTCGGGAAGGTGTAAACGAGCTTTCCGCCGCTTGCGAGGGTGAATGTGAGAGTCTTGTCGGAGATGTCCTGAGGGACTATTATGGCTTCGTTGGAATGGTCGGTCTTAAGGGCCGTGCCGAGGGTCAGAACTTTTGTCTTCGTCGATGCGGAAATCCCCGCCGCCCTTGAGCTCTGGTCGGCTATGTCGGTGACGTTTCCGGGTTTGAATTGTCCTTCGAGGACTATGTCATCGAGAGTCACGCTTGCGATCTCGTCCGTGACCTCCGCACTTTTGCTGATGTTCAGCTCCAGTTTGGATAGCAGGTGGTAGAACTGCAGCTGCACGGCCGCGCTTGAGCGCTTTGCGCTCTGACAGGCATAGAGAAGGTCGGAGCTGATATAGCCCTCTCCTCCGGAAGCGCTCTGGTCGGCCGCCACGGAAAAGTCGATTGAGGACGGGATTGATTCAGGAATCCCGTCAGCAGGGAAGACGAAATCCCCGTGCAGAGCGAAGATCTGCACTCCGTTGCCCGTCTGCGGGTAATACATCTCCGTGTTCCCGGTGAGAGCGCCGTCCTCTCCGGCGGTCATCTCCACGGCATATATGGGAGCGCTGGCGGCTGCGACACCGTTGTCCTCCACCCACACGGCGACTTTCTCGCCCGAGACAATCTGCGTCGCCTGAGTGTTCGGACTCCCGGCGCGGGTCATCTCAATCCTGTTTGTCAGCCGCAGCTCCGTCCTGCCGCCCTCCGAAGCAATCTCAGTCTTAGAGCATCCTGCAATGACGAGAGCCGCCGATGCGGCGATCGTCAGAAACGACGCGCAGGTTCCGTAGTAAGGATTCTTTATCATCTTTTTTTGCTATTTTCTTATGTCTTGTTGATATGTGCTGGATATTGTCGGTTAGCAACCTTTCGGTTGTGAGGATTTTACCAAGAAGTATAACGCAGCAGTGTGCCCGTTTAAGGCGATCTACCTACATTGTGGCATCGGTAGATGTACCCACGACTTCCGTCCAGCCTTTGATCTCCGGCTGATCCACGCTCAATCCAGTCTTCCTGACCGTGACGGGGAAGATATAATTGTTACCGGATTCGAGAGATGCAAGAGCAAGATTTGCCTTATAGACCTCGCCGTCAACTGTGACTTCCAGAGCTATCTCCCCTCCGGACACCGTCTGAGGGAACAGGATGAGAGGAGCCGTCGTATAGATGCCGTCCGCAGACGACACACCGCTCAGCGCAATCGTCAAGTCCTCGACCGGGAGAGACGAATTTGCAACAGCCGTACCTGTGACGGTATTGAAAGAGCCTGTAAGCCGCAGACCTTTAAGAGTATAGGATGTCAACTTGCCTGTGAAGAGCATATCATCGCCCTCGATGAGCCTCAACGTTATCTGGCTCATGCGATGCTTGAACGAGTTGTCCGCACCACCGGATCCGGACCTGTCCGTGAATGACACCGTAGGCTTCGTCTTGTCCGCTCTGGCTCCGGATGCATAGAGAAAATCGATGGCAGGCTGAGCATTGACAGCTTGGTTCGCAGCTCTTGTGGCGGCGGTTACAGTCCCGGCTGATGTACCGGATGTACCGGAGAAAGGATAGTAGGCATTGAATGTCACCTCCTCCTCGCTCTGGAAATAAATCACCGCATCGGCCGGCTTGAATCCTATGCCATCGTACTTGTAAGGGATGTTCGCATATTCGGTCTTTGTACCTGACACTGTGAATATGCCTATGGCATCGTCCTGCGCCCAGCTGCTTCCGGCGGCACGGGTCTGCACGCCGCCTATGCCGGCTGTGATCTTCACCGCCACCGCCCCGTCATCCGGAATTACGGTCCCGCTGTCCTTGTTGCATGCTATTGCGGCAATCATCGCAAAGGTAGCTGCCGCAAGATATATATTGGTATTCATAGTCATCTCTATTTAGAAGTTCAGTCCAGTTCATCCGGCATTGTCGCATCAGTATCGCCTCCTGCGGCAGGCTCCCAGTCCACGATCTGCGGAGTGCCAAGAACGAGGCCTGTGCTATTGATAGTGACGTTGAAAGTATGGTGCGTACCGGCTTTCAATCCGTCTGCCAGAGAAAGGGAAGCCTTATAGATCTGATCATTGAATTTCACGGAAAGGTTCAAGGCTCCATCTGTCAGAAACTGCGGAAGAAGGATGAGCGATGT
>CAVIXF010000375.1:0-2594 GCA_963646585.1 Candidatus Gastranaerophilales bacterium HUM_1
CGGCAAAGGGCGCACCGCAGCCTTTCCGCGAACGGGACGTCTTTCGGCTCACAGACAAGGTGCTGCGCCAAGTCGGGCGTCACGCCAAGGAGAAACGGGCCTCGGAACGCCTCCTTGGGCAAGGCAAGGCAGTTCCCCTTCGAGACGTTGAAAAAGGAGACGTCGAACGATCGCAACTCGTTGATGCCGTCCTGATAGGCGTTCCCGAAATGCGACTTCCGCAAGATCTCAAGCCGGGTGCCTTTGGGGAGGAAGAGCGCGTTGTGCGAAATCGACCCTTCCGTCGTCGCCAGGACTTCCGTTTCGGAGAAGAGGCGCACCATGTCCCGAAACGAGATCTTCTCCGGCGCGACAATCTCGAATCCGGCGCGGCGATAGGCGTCCTCTATCTGCCCCTCGCCAAAATCCTTCTTGTCGTTGACAAGACCCGTGCGCGTGAAGTAGACCTTCCTATGCGGCGAGACGCCCCCCCCCCTGAGGGAAGGACGCCCGAAACGGCCGCGTCAATCGTCCGCCCATACTCGGCCGTCATGCAGACCTTGCCGTTTTCATGCCAGAACGACGGGTCGCCGAAATGGACTTTGCGGAATCGCATAGGCTCGCGCACTTCGATCAGGCGGTCGGGGGTGGCGCCCAGCGCATACAGAAGCTGCTTGAAGTTCTCGGGGAGCGTCTGCTTCGGCGACCCGACGGCATACGCCACGCGCAAGCTCTTGTCGAGCGAGAGAAGAGGCCAGAGATGCGTCGAGAAGTCCGTGATGAGATGCCCCCACATGCACCACAGCGTTCCGATGAAGATGACCTCTTCGTCCATGTCGCGAACGGCAAGCTTGCCGGTGTCGAAGAAAACCTTTTCCTGCTCACGCGGGAAAGAGACCGCCTCGGAGGTCGACCAGGGGATCTGGACGCCGTCCACGAAAAGCCCTTGCTCGCGCATGCGCTTGCGCTTCCGCATGCGCGGAACGATGACGGCATTCTCGTAAGAATGAATGGAGAGGACTTTATCGCTTTTCATGTTTTCGCACTTTTTTCTTGCACTTCGCTATTGCCATAGGACACGCCGAACCTTCGCAACGTCGCGGCAATCAACTCACACCGCCTATTATACCAAATATGATATAATACATTTCGTTTTCTTCAAAGCCATGACAAAGGTCTCGATACGCTTCTTCAAGGATCGGGAAGTCCGCGCCACATGAGATGACGCGTCGTCCAAGTGGTGGTTCTGCGCGGTTGATGTCGTTTCGGCGATAGGCGAAAGCGCGGATTCGCGCAACTATTGGTATGTGCTGAAATCCAGGCTTAAGAAGGCCGGGGTCGAACTCCTTACAAAATGTAAGGGGTTCAGGCTGCTTGCTCCAGACGGCAAGCGGCACATGACCGATTGCTTTGACGGCGACGGAATCGTCGAGCTTGCCAAGAGGTTTCCGGGGAAGAATGCATCTGCCTTCCTCGACTGGTTCCTCCGGCACGGGCAACCTCTCGAAGGCGCGGCGCGAGGAGCTGGGGCGGAAGATCGGCGAGATCAAGGCGTTTCTCGCGAAGTCGGGCGACACGAACGCCGTCCGCCTGCTCGCCTATGCCGCCGAGCTCGAGCGCGAGGTGCGGACGAAGAAATACGGGCTCGTCTTCGAGCGGCACAAGGAGCGCATCGACGTCGAGCTGGAGGGCGCCGTGCCCGTCCTGACCGAAGACCGCACGCGCTTCGTCGACAACGGCGGCGAGCTCAACTTCCTCATCGAGGGCGACAACCTCGCCGCGCTCCGTCTCCTCGAAAAGACGCACACGGGCAAGATCGACCTCATCTACATCGACCCGCCCTACAACACGGGCAACAAGGATTTCGTCTACAACGACTCGTTCGTCGATTCGACCGACGCCTTCCGCCACAGCAAATGGCTCTCGTTCATGGAGAAAAGGCTGAAGCTGGCGAAGAAGGTTTTGTCCAACAACGGAGCCATCTTCATCAGCATTGACGACAACGAGCAAGCCGAGCTGAAGATTCTCTGCGACGAGATATTCGGTCCGGGCAATTTCATAACCTCTTTCCCGTGGCAATCGAGGCAGTCGCTTCAGAATGATACGGACATGAGCGTCAATCACGAATATGTCGTCTGCTATGCGAAGAATCGTCGGCAGGCTGAACGAAGACTGAAGCCGAAGAACGCAAAGGTCTGGAGAGATTTGCCGGGGTTTGTCTTTACTCCTATGGCAGTTGACGCCTCAAAGTATTCAAATCCAGATGACGATGCGCGAGGTCCATGGAAGGCCGATCCGTTTGACGCGCCAGGCGTTCGAGAAAACCTGTCCTATGGCATTACGAATCCGGCGACCGCAGAAGTGATTTATCCGCCAACAGGTCGCCATTGGCGAATGACGGAAGAGAAGTTCATCGCGGCAGAGAAAGACGGGCGCATCCTTTTCGGCAAGAGCGGAAAGTCAAAGCCGCAACTGAAGGTGTTCTTGAACGAGCAAGGACAATATGGCGCAGTCCCTAATTCATGGTTCACCGCCGATCTTTGCGGAACGGCTACGGAAGGGACGAAGGAGCTTCAGGCGATTCTGGGGAAGGGAGCGTTTGACACGCCCAAGCC
>CAVIXF010000376.1:0-2581 GCA_963646585.1 Candidatus Gastranaerophilales bacterium HUM_1
CTCCGTGGCCCCTTTTTCAAATCCACTTTGGGGGAAATCCACGTTATTATCTACATTAATTGTACAATTTGTTGTAAAACTCACGTATGATACCAAGTTCCGGAAGTTCGAGAACGAGCTCCGCCACAAACAGGACAAACCTGAATAACCTATACCTAACCTATGAGAAACCACCTGCCACTGCTCCTGCTTCTCGCCGCTTCCGCTTGCGGTACTGTCCGGACGCTTCCTTCATCGGACAGTACCCGGGTGGAAGTTCGTACAGAGGTAAAGACGGTGCATGATACGGCCTATCTTGAACTGCCCGTCATCGTCGATAGAGTGGTGACCGTTGACACAAGCTCCGTACTGGAGAATAAATACGCCAAATCCGAGGCTTCCGTGTCGGGTGGGGTACTTTCCCATTCGCTGGAAACAAAGCCGGTGAAACAGCCCGTAATCGTCGAATCCAGGGAAATCGTGCGGGATTCCATCGTGTACCGCGACCGCATCGTCAAGGAAGACATCTACATCGAGAAGAGTCTTACCCGCTGGCAGAAGTTCCGCCTGGGGCTTGGCGGAGCCACTATCTTATTGATTGCTTTTGCAATACTATATTTTATGTTCAACCTACTTAACCTTAAAAGACCGTGAAATACATTCCAAGTATCGCGTTCGAGGAGATGTCCGGTTCCGCCAAGGGCGTAACCGCGGCCAAGATGAAAGGCCGGAAGTACATCAAGAATCGTGGCTATGGCTCCGGTATCCGTACCAGCGACCAGGCCAAAGTCAAGGGCGTCTTCAAGACGCTCACCACCAAGTGGAAGAGTCTGACCAGCGAGCAAATCCTCGCCTGGAACAAACTCGCCCTCTCTCAGGAAGGCCGCAGTGTCCTCGGCACCAAGGCCAAGATCTCCGGGTCGAACCTCTTCACCCGTCTCAACTTCTGGGTTGTCACCTGCGGCGGCAACGTGATGGTAACTCCTCCCAGCCTCGTCGGCGTGGAGTCTCCTTCCTCCGCCACCGTCGTGTGCACCAACAACGCCTTCACCTTCAAACTTGACCAGGCCATCGCCGACAACGGCGGTATCTTCCTGGTGATTGAAGCATCCGAAGGTCAGTCCAACGGTGTTTCCCGCGCCTACTCCAAGGCCACCCAGATTAAGCTCGTTGAAGAGCCCACCGCAGAGGCCATCAACATCAAGGCCGACTACGAAGCCAAGAACGGTGTCCTCAGCGCAGCCGCCCCGAAGGTCTTCTTCCGCTACTACTACGTCAACAGCGCCACCGGCGAAAAGTCGGTTGCCATGCTGGCAGAGGCCAAGTACACCGTGGAAGCAGGCGGCTAATCCCTCCTGGACCAGTGCTCCTCTCTCGCGTTTGCCCCGGCGTCCAAAAGACTTCCGGGGCATTCGCTCTTCTGAAAATCAAAAAGAATCGCTACCTTTGTAGTTTGAAAGAAAGCTGATTGGGCAGAATTTGGCGAAAAAAGTGAAGAAAATCAGCCTTTCAAACATAAAGTTCATTGACTGCAAAAGTGAACTTACGGCGTTCAAGGCCACCAAAACAAGGGCAAAACACCGTAAAAATACGCAAGTAACTTACAATTTTTTGATTGCACTTTTGGCCGATTTTCGCCAAAATTTTGTTACTCGCTTGTTACTTTGCAACAAGAACAGGGTTAAAAAGACCGCTTAAAGAATTGATTTAGAAACAATTATGGCAGAGTCCAATTTCATAGACTACGTGAAGATTTTCTGCGCTTCCGGGAACGGGGGCGCGGGCGCTATGCACCTGAGGCGGGAGAAATACGTGCCCAAGGGCGGGCCGGACGGAGGCGACGGGGGACGCGGAGGCGACATAATCCTGCGGGCGAATCCGCAGTTCTGGACACTTATCCATCTTAAGTATCAGAAACATATACGGGCGGAGCACGGCGAGGCCGGAAGCGGGGCGCTTTGCAACGGAAAGGCCGGGAAGGATGTCTATCTGGACGTGCCGCTCGGAACTGTGGCGAAGGATGCCGAGACCGGGGAGGTGCTGCACGAGATGGTGGAGCCGGGAGAGGAATATGTGCTCGTCAAGGGCGGACGCGGAGGCCTGGGCAATGCCAACTTCAAGAGTCCGACAAATCAGACGCCGAGGTATGCGCAGCCGGGGGAGCTCGGTTCGGAAGGCTGGTACATACTTGAACTGAAACTGCTTGCGGACGTGGGACTCGTGGGCTTTCCGAACGCCGGGAAATCCACGCTGCTCTCCACCGTATCCGCAGCGAAGCCCAAAGTGGCCGACTATGCGTTCACGACCCTCGAACCGAGCGTCGGCGTGGTGCGCTACTACGACGACCAGTCGTTCGTTATGGCCGACATTCCGGGAATCATCGAGGGGGCGCACGACGGCAAAGGGCTGGGAATCAGATTCCTCCGGCACATAGAGCGCAACTCCGTACTTCTTTTTATGGTCTCGGCTGAAGAGGAGGACATCCGTAAAGGCTACGAGATACTCCTCGACGAGCTTCGGGAATATAACCCGGAGATGCTCGCGAAGGAGCGCGTGCTCGCAATCACGAAAGCCGACCTGCTGGACGAACATCTGGAGGCGG
>CAVIXF010000377.1:0-2573 GCA_963646585.1 Candidatus Gastranaerophilales bacterium HUM_1
TGAAATTCCGCAGAAAACACTTCGGATCATCATTGAAGATCACGCCCGGATTAAGAAGGCCTTCAGGGTCAAACAGTTCCTTCACGCGCCTCATTATCCCGAACGCCTTCCCGCCCCACTCGTACGAAACAAACGGAGCCATATTCCTGCCCGTTCCGTGTTCGGCCTTAAGGGATCCGTCATATTTCCCGACCACCATTTCCGCCACGTCGCGGATCATAGCCTCGTAGCGGCTCACTTCCTCCTGAGAATCAAATGATTGATTGATGATGAAATGGAAGTTCCCCTCAAGGGCGTGGCCGTAGATGCAAGAATCATCGTAGCCGTGCCTGTCCAGCAAAGCCGACAGATCGACCGTCGCGTCCGGCAGATTCTCGATGTGGAAGGCGATGTCCTCAATCAGACAGGTCGTACCCTGACGGCGCATTCCACCGACAGACGGGAATATTCCCGAACGGATGGCCCAGTACTTTCCGGTGACTACAGGATCACTGCTGAACATGAACGAGTTACCCTCGGCATCATTCAACACTCCAAACCTGTGCAGCACCTCGGAAAGTTTCCCGACATTGGCATCCAAGTCCGCCTGGTCAGCACCCGTTACACGAAGCAGAAGAGCGGTCAGATCCTTGTCGGAATATTCCTTGAGCATCGGGTCATCGACTGACGCAAGTGACCGTTTGTCAAGCAGTTCAGCCGCATCCAGCACCGCCGGGTCAATCTCTTTCCTGAGAGCTACAACGGCTTCCGCAGCCTCCCTGATGGTACCGAAATAGACCATCGCTGACGCTTCCTTGGACGGCAGCGGCAGGGTCTTCATCGTGACCTGACTCATGAACGCCAGCGTACCCTCGGAGCCTACCAGCAGATGTGCGATGATGTCAAACGGATCCTCGAACCTGACGAACGGGAATATGTTGAGTCCGGTGACGTTCTTGATTGAATACTTGTACCTTATGCGTTCGGAGAGTTCCTTGTCGGCGAGTATCTCGTCCCTAAGTCCTTCAATCTTTCGGATGAAATCCGGATGGGATGCCCGGAAAGCGTTTCGGGAAGCCTCGTCCCCTGTGTCCAGCACAGTTCCGTCAGCGAACACCATCCGCACGCTCTCCAGTTCCCTGTCGCTGTTGGCATGGGTTCCGCAGCTCATTCCGGAGGCGTTGTTCATCACGATTCCACCTACCATGCAGCTACCGATGGAGGCCGGATCAGGGCCGAATTTACGACCGTAGGGTTTCAGGATGGCATTCACCCTCGCCCCGATGATCCCCGGCTCAAGAGTGATCTCGGAAGCATCCTCCGAGACCTTGTACCTTTCCCAGTTCTTGCCAGCCACGATCAGCACTGAATCGCTGACAGACTGACCTGAAAGGCTGGTCCCGGCAGCCCGGAAGGTGACCGGAACACCGAACCTCGACGCCGTCCCAAGAATCTTCGAGACTTCCTTCTCGTTGGAAGAACGGATGACAATCTTTGGGACAAGCCTGTAAAACCCAGCATCCGTACCCCAGGCGAAACGTCTGAGTTCGTCAGTGTAGATTCCGTCTTTCGGCACGAATTGACGCACCGCCTCAAGAAACCGAGAGTATTTTTCTTTCATATTCAAGCAAGATACACCACAATGTAATACATCATCATTCCGCTGGCTATCAATTTAATGCCGGTTCCGAGAAGGAAACCGGCAAAGGCTCCGAGCGCTGACTTGGCGGAATCCCAGCCACCCTTTCCAGCAAAAATCAACTCTGCGAAAAACGCTCCGAGAATGGTCCCGAGAATGATTCCGACCGGAGGTACAAAAAGACCGACCAGCATCCCTGCCATCGCTCCCCTGCCGGCGGCTTTTGTCCCACCTGTGACCTTGGTAAACAAGGACGGGATAATGTAGTCGATGACCGTCACAGCCACCGTGACCGCAAGCCAAACCAGCAGAAATGTCTGCGACATCGGGTCTCCGGCACCGTTCGTGCCTTTGCCCCAGAAATAAAGAATCATCAGCCCGACCCAGCTGACGGGAGGACCGGGCAATGCCGGGACCACGCTCCCTATGATGCCGACCACTCCGGCCAGCACGGCAAGGATGATAACAACAACGCTCATCGGCTTCAATTTACCTGTCAAACCTCAAAATGAGACCGGGACTGACGGAGAAATATTCATAAAGCTATTTTCCCATGGCCGCCTCGACATCGTCCGGCTGGATCGGGAGACGGGACGGGCCTGTGCGGCGCGCGCCGTCCTCGGTCACAAGCACGTCGTCCTCAAGACGGATGCCGCCGAAGTCGAGGTAGTCGTGCTCCAGCTTGTAGTAGTTCACGAAGCCTTTGTCACGCTTCTCGCCCTTCCACTTTTCGATGAGGGCGGGGATGAAGTATATTCCCGGCTCATCGGTGATGACATTGCCCGGCACGAGTCTGCGGGCCATTCTGAGGCTTCCGAGTCCGAGCTGAGAGGAACGCTTCTGATCCTGGTCGTAGCCCACGAGATCTTCTCCGAGGTCTTCCATGTCGTGAACGTCAAGACCCATGTTGTGGCCGAGTCCGTGCGGCTGGAAGAGGCCGGCGATGCCTTCGTGG
>CAVIXF010000378.1:0-391 GCA_963646585.1 Candidatus Gastranaerophilales bacterium HUM_1
AAAGCCTCAACTGGCATGGCACATCCAGATTGATGGACTCATGAATATTCTTGAAATAGCGAGGGAGAACAACGTCGCTGTGTTCACGCCATCCTCCATCGGCTCGTTCGGCCCGGAGACTCCGCATCAGAACACGCCTCAGGACACACTCCAAAGGCCTCGTTCGATGTACGGCGTGACCAAGGTCGCGACCGAGCTGCTTAGCGACTACTATCACACCAAATATGGTGTGGACACACGTTCCGTGAGATTTCCGGGGCTTATCTCCAACGTGACCCTTCCGGGCGGAGGCACGACAGACTATGCCGTGGAGATCTACTACGCTGCCGTCAAGGGCGAGGAGTTCGTCTGTCCTATCGCTGCCGGGACTTTCATGGACATGATGTACATG
>CAVIXF010000378.1:401-2537 GCA_963646585.1 Candidatus Gastranaerophilales bacterium HUM_1
GCTGTGGACATCATGAACGCCGATCCTTCCAGACTCAAGCACCGCAACTCTTTCAACATCGCCTCGATGAGTTTTGATCCGGAAATCTTGCGCAAGAAGATTGAGGAGCATATTCCCGGATTCAAGATGCGCTATGAGGTGGATCCGGTCCGTCAGGCCATCGCTGACTCATGGCCGGACAAGATGGATGATTCGTGCGCGCGGGAAGAGTGGGGTTGGACGCCGTCCTATGATCTGGAGACCATGACTGTGGACATGATTGACGCTCTCACGAAGAAACTCCTCTAATCTAAAGAGACTTTTGTTTTCTGGCCTTCCGCTTCTCGTAACGGGCCTTGTAACGCTCAAGCATCCTGTCCTCTTTGGCCTTACGCTTCTCCATCGCCTTCAAGGTCTTGAGAGTCTGCTTGCGTTTTTTCTTCAAAGCCTTTTCCTCCTTGACCTTTGCCTTCGCGGCATCACGAGCGTCAAGTTCAGCCCAGCGAGCCTCTTTGGCGGCGGCTCTGTCCTGACGAGCCTTCTCCCTTTCGGCCATCTTACGCTCCCTCTCCGCCTTCTTTAAATCAGAAGGGTCCTTGGACAAGGAGTCGGTCTGGTTCACCGCCAAGGAATCCGAAACGGCAAGACTGTCTTTCCGGGCAGCCAGAGAATCCTGACCGACAACAAGACTGTCCTTCAAGGTCAGACTGTCGGCTTGCGCCAGACTATCCTTCAACGCAAGGCTGTCGGCGGCGGCCACAATCTTGAGACTGTCCGCTATTCTGGCAGCCTCGGCTTTTCTTTCCGCCTCAAGCCTTTTGCGCTCCGCATTACGGACCCTTTTCAGCGAGTCCTGCCGGGCAAGCATCTCGTGGACTTCGTCCATGTAGCCCGGAAAGTAAAGGGCGGTGTGAGGAAAACTCGCCCTCGGAACCTCATCGTAAATCTTTCTCTGTGAAGTCCTCGGCGTGAAAGACGTGATGGCCTTCGGACTTTCAGGTCGCCTGTCCGGCTGCCAGTCGAACCCTTTGAGGATCTTTTCGTCCTTCTTCATCTGGACGACAGGGTAGGCATCACTTTTCACAGTCTCGAAATAATTGAGATCCTGGATGTTCCCTTCTTTGAGCGTCGCGGACAACATCTTGGCCTCGAACTTGTTGACCGTGGCAAGGTTGCCATCCTCATCAATGAAGAAGACCCCGGAGGCACCACCCATCGAGTCAAAGCGCTTCAATGTGCCGGTACTGTCAAAATAGGCCATCATCTCGGCTCCTCTGATCTGGTCAAAGGACACCGGATCCTCCTGAACTATGATAAAAGCGTTCGACATGAGGCTCGCCCGCTCTATGGACTGGTTCTTGACCACAACGGTGATGCTGTCCGCCGTGTACTGCCGCTTTATCTCATTCCAGACAACGGGAGTCTTGTAGAGCCTGATGAGAGAATCAAGGTCCGTGTAGGCAAGGGAGTCACACACCATCTGCATGTCCTTTCTGAACACCTTGGCATTGTGGATTCCATAAATGAAGTTCACCTTTGTGGAATCTTTGGGGAGCGACGCCAGAGAATCCGCCTTCGCAAGGGAGTCAGCCCTTTCTTTATCAAACAGACTGGTGGAATCGGAGTTCTGCGTTAAAAGCGACGTGGAGTCCCGAAGCTGACCAGGGAAAGCCGTGGAATCTGGATTCTGCTTTAAAAGAGCAGTTGAGTCGGGGATCTGCGGAGCTGGGGACCACATCGGAGGCTCACAGTCTTCAAGGTCGTCCCACGGGGCCGGAAGCATCGGCTTCTTGCCTTTGGAGATGCGCCCCTCAGCCCCGGCGGCACGCACAGCCCCAACAGAGCCTGACTTGCCACCCGCACCGGCCGCACCTTTGCCAGCGGCGGCAGCGGCAGCCGCAGCTGCATTAGGGTCTCCCTCTTCCTGTTTCTTTCGCTCTTCCTCGGCGGCGGCCTTGGCAGCCTCGTAGGCCTTGCGCCGATACTCGGTGACAGGATCCACATTAAGCTCCTTCAACCGAGCGGCGGAATTGGAGATTTCAGAAGAGTCCACATCGCACTTAGGCACTGAGCGAAGAATCAACGTGTCGGCACCGAAGTAGACAGTGTCACGGCGCTCCCCCTCCACGCTGATTGCGATAACAGCCGGCTCACGGG
>CAVIXF010000379.1:0-2530 GCA_963646585.1 Candidatus Gastranaerophilales bacterium HUM_1
TCGGGACAAAGAGGCCGTCCATTACGTCATAGTGGATCCAGTCCGCGCCGCCTTGCCGGACGGATTCGATCTCTTCGCCCAGGCGGGCGAAATCGGCGGACAGAATGGACGGGGCAATCTTCAGCATGACGGTATTCCTCCGGTATGTGTCGCGGGGTCGTCCCCCGGCATAAGTATGGTTGCGGGCAGATGCTCGAGCGCTGTCTTTTTCGATACGGGGGACGCCGGTGTTCCGGCGTCTCCCGGCTGTGCGCCTACAAAGCCAATTTGCATTATATACCAAATCGCTTTTTAATTCAAGTGAATAGATGTACAACCATGCTTGACGGAAGACGGGAATCCATGTAGAATACAGTGTGATTCTCGAAGGAGGCGGTTTTATGCGGAAGAAGCGTCGCCGCGGCATGGGGCCGGTCGGCACGATTGCGCTTATATGGGTGTTTTTCGCAATTATCATGCCGGTCGTCCGGCTGTCCGGAGGGCTGATCGCCGCCGGTCTCGCACTCATGGCGTCCGTGTGGGCCGCCAATGCGCTGCGCCGAAAGGCGGAAAAGGACAAGTCCGGGGAAAAGGCCATCCCCGTGCAGTATACGGAGGTCACGCCGGAGCCCGAAAAGGCCGCCGCGCCGGAAGCCCCCGCCGAGGAGCCAAGTCCCTACTCGCCCGAGGTGCAGGCCATCATAAAGGAAGGCCGCGTAGCTCTCAAGGAGATGGGACGGCTGTACGCCTCCATCCCCAACCCGGAGATCCGCAGCCGCATCAACGAGCTGATGAGCGTTTCCGACAAGATCGTGCGCGACGCCATCGACGATCCCGCCGATGTGCCGCAGATCCGGAAATTTCTCGATTACTATCTGCCCACGACGATCCGCCTGCTCAACGCTTACGACCGCATGAATGCGCAGGAATATGCCGGGGAGAACATCACCGGCTCGATGGAACGCATTGAGGAAATGCTCGATACGACCATCGTGGCTTACAAAAAGCAGCTCGACGCGCTCTTCGCCAACCAGGCCGCCGATATCCAGATGGATATCGACACCATGAACGCCATGCTCGCCCGCGAAGGGCTCGGCGGCAAGAGCTATCTTGATATCAAGGATTTCATGAAGCAGTACGAACAACAGCAGAACGCTCCCGCAGATACTGGAAGCTCCGAACAAACGATGAAAGGAAGCACCTCCAATGGATGAAAAAACTTACGTTCCTTCCCTGACGCTCAACCCCACGCAGGCCGCCGCGCAGGAAGCCCCCGCCGCGCCGCAGCTCGTTGTGGAAGAGGAAAAGCCCGCCGTTGAGCCGGAAAAGCTCGACATTGACCGCCTCTCCCCCGAGGAGCAGGCCGCGGTGCGCGAGTTTGCCAAGCAGATCGACGTGACCGATACCAATCTTGTTCTTTCCTACGGCGCCGCCGCACAGAAAAACATTGCCGATTTCTCCGGCGCTGCGCTCGGCAAGGTGCGCACGAAGGACATGGGCGAGGTCGGCGATATGCTCACGAGCCTCGTCGTGGAGCTGAAGGATCTCGATTACGACGAAGCTGAGCAGAAGAAGGGCCTCCGCGGTCTCTTCAAAAAGGCCTCCCGCTCCATTGAGGAGACGAAGGCAAAATTCGACAAGGCTGAAGTCAACGTGGACAAAATCACCCAGCAGCTGCAGAACCATCAGGTCGTCCTCGCCAAGGACATTGCCTCGCTCGACCGTATGTTCGAGCTCAATCAGGCGTATTTCAAGGAGCTCACGATGTACATCATCGCGGGCAAGCTCCGTATTCAGGAGCTGCGTGAAAAGGATCTCGCCGAGCTGCGCGCGAAGGCGGAGAAGTCCGGTCTGCCCGAGGACGCGCAGGCCGTGAACGACTTCACGAACCTCATCGGCCGCTTTGAGAAGAAGCTGCACGATCTGGAGCTGACACGCACGATCTCTCTGCAGATGTCCCCGCAGATCCGCATGATCCAGAATAACGACCTTCTTATGACCGAGAAGATCCAGACGGCCATCGTGAACACCATCCCCCTCTGGAAGAGCCAGATGGTGCTGGGGCTGAGCATGTACCACTCCAAGCAGGCGATGGACGCCTCCCACGCCGTTTCCGACGTGACGAACCGGCTCCTTCTGAGCAACGCCGAAGCGCTGCACACCGGCTCGGTCGAGGTTGCCAAGGAGTCCGAACGCGGTATTGTTGATATTGAAACGCTCAAGAAAACAAACGAGCACCTCATTTCCACGCTCGAAGAGGTCCGCCAGATCCAGGATGACGGCCGCGCCCGCCGCGCCCAGGCCGAGGAAGAGCTTGGCCGCATTGAGGGCGAGCTCAAGCAGAAGCTCATGGATATGAAGGGCTGACACCTCAAAGGGAGAACCTCATATAACTATAAAGACAGACGGTTTTATAATCCGTCTGTTTTTTTTGCCTCCCTTTACACAAGGGCGCCTTTTCATATGGTAAAAGAGGCGGCTCCGAGAGCCGCCTCTCAGACTGTCAAAAAAAGCCTCGCAGAGTTTGCGCCCGCAGGCGCAAATAGAGTCC
>CAVIXF010000380.1:0-2529 GCA_963646585.1 Candidatus Gastranaerophilales bacterium HUM_1
CTCCTGCGGAGTTCAAGAAATGGTTTTCTGGCCGCAAAGCGGTCGTTATCGCCGACCTGAACACATGGAAAGCGCTGGGAGAGAAAGTTTACGGGGAATTTGTCTCCGCCGGCATCCCTACCGGGAAGTACATCATCGAAAAGGGTGAGTTCCACGCCGACTGGCGGTATGTCGATATGGTTGACCACATCATCGCGGGAGACTTCGCCGCGGCAAAAGCCATCGAGAATGATCCTGAATATGTCGAGCCGGATGCGGAGAATGCTTTCAGACCATCCTCCGAAGCTGAATATGTCACCGTCTCAGTAGGCTCCGGTGTCATCAACGACCTCTGCAAACTGGCCTCCCATCACTTTGGCCAGTCCTACCTGACTTTGCCTACGGCGGCTTCCGTTGACGGTTTCTCTTCGTTCGGAGCCTCGATTTCGTACCACAATTCCAAGCAGACATTCTCCTGCCCGGCTCCTCTGGTGATCATAGCCGACATTGACGTGATCGCCGCCGCCCCGAAGGTGATGACAGCCGCCGGTTACGCCGATCTGGCCGCCAAGGTTCCGGCCGGAGCCGAGTGGATGATCGCCGACCTTATGGGAACCGAACCGATCAAGCCGGATGCCTGGCATGTCCTTCAAGACTATCTGGATGACCTTCTGGCTGATCCGGAGGGTGTCGCCAATGGTGACAAACAGGCTGTGGCCGACTTGTTCGAGGGGCTGACTCTCAGCGGAATAGCGATGCAGGCCGCACAGTCCAGCCGCCCTGCATCATGCTGCGACCACCTGTTCAGCCATATTCTTGACATGACTCACCACCGTTTCAACGGTAAACTTCAGTCTCATGGTTTCCAGGTGGCGATCGGCACTCTGACGATGTGCGCCGTGTTCGATGAACTGTTCAAGATGGATCTTGGCAAAATCGACGTGGACGCTTGCGTGAAGGCTTGGCCTACGCTTGAGCAGGAGCAGGAAAGGGCTCTTGAGATTTTCAAGGATTTCCCTGCGCCGAAGCTTGGCTACACCGAAATCACCAAGAAATATGACAACGCCGAGACTGTCCGAGAGCAACTTACGAAGGTCAAGGATTGCTGGCCGGAGTTCAAGAAGAAGCTTCAGGAGCAGGTCTATTCATTCGCCAAGATGCAGGATCTGATGAAGAAGGCCGGCGCGCCGTATGATCCTTCGATGATCGGAGTGACCCGTGAGATGCTTAAGAACATGTTCCCGAAGGTTCAGTTGATGCGTTTCCGCTTCAACGTGTTGGACCTTGCGAAGAGGGGAATGTTCTACGACAGGCTCGTTGAGGCAGTCTTCGCTCCCGGAGCCGCATGGGATCTGACGAAGGAGATGGAATAGATTTTTATGACAGTGCGAGGAACGGGTGTCCGAGGCTTTGCGAAAGGCCGCGCGTTCGTGGTCAGGGACTGCGGGCAGAGGAATCCGTTTGAGGACATCCCGCCCGGCAGCGTACTGATTGCCGAGCGGTTGTCGCTGTCAGACTCCACTCTGATTGATTTCCGCAATGTGGTCGGGATTGCCACCCGTGAGGAAGACACTGACGGTCAGGTCTGTGTGCTGGCTAAAGGAATAGGTGTCCCCGCCATTGTCGGCATCGCTGATTGTTTCGGCGAGATTGTGAGCGGCGACCGCATCCTGATCTGGAATCTGGATCTGATGGTCAACCCCGACCTCGACACCACAGTGGCCTACGAGAAAGCCCGTTCCACCGCCGATTCACAGCTCAGTCTCGATCTCCCGCACTCAACATATTTCCAAGAAGGTCTCTGACTTGATTATTTAAACAAAAACAAATTAACAACTATATCCAATGAAGTTTAGGAATGTCATTACGGCTCTGCTGCTCGCGCTTGCGGTGTCTTGCTCCACAGGGAACAAAAGTAATTTGATCAAGATTGAGACTCCGGCTCGTCCCGCCGGCCAGGAGAATGTGCTGGGGCTGACCGTCCCTGCCCTGGACACTGTCAGGGTCGGGTTTGTCGGCATCGGAATGCGCGGCTCAAGTGCGGTCGAGCGCTACACCTACATCCCGGGAGTGAAGATCACCGCCCTCTGTGACGTAGAGGCCGACAGAGTTGACGGAGCGCAGAAGTCGCTGGAAAGGAGAGGCTTCCCACGCGCGGCGGAATATTCAGGAAGCACCGAGGCGTACAAGGAACTCTGTGAGCGTGACGATGTGGACCTGGTTTACATCTGCACCGACTGGAAGCACCATGTTCCGATTGCCCTCTATGCCATGGAACACGGCAAGAATGTGGCTGTTGAGGTCCCGGCCGCGGCTTCGCTTGAGGACATCTGGGCATTGGTCAACATGTCCGAGAAGACCCGCAAGCACTGCATGATGCTCGAGAACTGCTGCTACGATTTCTTTGAGCTGACAGCCCTGACCATGGCCCAGAAGGGGCTTCTTGGCGAGATCATCCACGGAGAGGGTTCCTACCATCACAATCTGGACCCTTACTGGAACGCCTACTGGAACAACTGGAGGCTTGATTTCAATCAGGCTCACAAGGGC
>CAVIXF010000381.1:0-2491 GCA_963646585.1 Candidatus Gastranaerophilales bacterium HUM_1
AACCTTGGAACCCGTGGCAGATAACCCGCTGATTTTCTGGTAAAAAAGGTAATGTTCCAGTACTGTTTACGGCACTGGAACGTTACTTTTTTACATTCATTATCAAACCGTTAAGTGCCACAAGCCAAAATCAGATCGGGAGGGTCTTCTGACGGAGCCAGGAGGCGACCTCTGGGGTGAGGCGCGGGGAGAGGGTACGGTAAACGTGCTCGTTGTAGGCGTTCAGCCAGTCGATCTCGGAGCGGTCGAGGAGATCCTTGACGATGATGGAGGTGTCGAAGTGGCAAAGGGTCAACGGCTCGAAGCGCAGCCAGTGGCCGAAATCGTTCTCTCCGGCATCCACGCAAAGGACGAGGTTCTCGTGACGGACACCGAACTTGCCTTCCCGGTAGATTCCCGGCTCATCGCTCGTGATCATGCCGGGAAGAATAGCCTGCCGGTTGAAGTTCTGGCGGATGTCCTGCGGCCCCTCGTGGACATTGAGATAGAAACCGACCCCGTGACCGGTCCCGTGACCGAAATTGCGCTTTGCATTCCACAGGGGCTCACGCGCCAAGACATCCAGCTGGCAACCGGCCGTCCCCTTAGGGAAAACCGCCTTGGACAGGGCTATGTGGCCTTTCAGAACCAAGGTGTAGTCCTCTTGTTCAAGCTGCGAGCAAGGCCCGAGCGGCACTGTCCTGGTGATGTCCGTGGTTCCGAACAGGTACTGGCCTCCCGAATCACACAGGTAAAGGCCCTCGGCGGACAGCTCCGCAGAATCCTCACTCGGAGTGACATAGTGAGGCAGAGCCGCATTCGGACCGTAGGCCGAAATCGTCTCGAAACTCTCACCTCTGAACCCTTCGATTTCAGAGCGGAACTCATGCAGTTTCAACGAGGCTTCATATTCATTGACCGCGTCGCCGGCCTCGACGGAGGTCTGCAGCCAGTGGAGGAAACGCTCCATGGCGATGCCGTCCTCAAGATGCGCCTCCTTCATTCCGGAGACCTCGACTTCGTTCTTGACCGACTTGCGCAGCCCCACAGGAGATGCCCCCGTGACGAGATACCGCACGTCCAGAATGCTGTACAAGCTATAATTCAACGTCTCCGGATCCACGAACAATGCCTTGATGTAGCTGCCGTCCACAAGATTCGAAAGAGCTGTCTCGACATCGGAATATTCCTGAATGTTCACTCCGTCCGCTGCCAGCTCCCGGAAGCTGTCCTCGGTCTCGCCATCGTCGTCAGGAGAAGGACCCTTGCGCACAAACCAAAGCACATTGTCCTGAGTGACAAGAAGGTACGACATCACCACCGGATTGTAGGCCACATCCTGCCCGCGGACATTAAGCATCCAGGCAATCTCATCAAGAGCGGTCAGCAGGACAGCGTCGCAGCCGTGTCCGGTCATCCACTTGCGCAGCCAGCGGACTTTCTGATCCCTCGACCAACCTACCTGCTCGGTTCCGAGTGTGATGATCGGGGTCTGCGGAATCTCCGGACGATCTGTCCAGAACGCCTCCAGCATGTCAGGGACGTTCACAAAACGGACTTTCTCACAGGCAGTCTTCTGAATTTCCTCCACAGAAGAAGCCGTCATGCAAAGCCCGTCGGCCGCGATGCAGACTTCGTCAAAATCAGCGAAATGCCCGGCAAGCCATTCCGGAATAAGCATCTGGCCGGGGACACGGGTCTTATGCAACTCGACTCCGGCGGCCGGAAGCTGTCTGGAAGCCTGGATGAAATAGCGGGTGTCCGTCCAAAGCCCCGCATGATCCAGAGTGATGACAAGATTACCCTCACCCGTGTAGCCGGAAAGCCAAGCGACCTGATGCCAGCGCGCGGCGGAATATTCACTGTTGTGAGGGTCATTCCCCGTCACTATGACGGCATCCCACCCCTTCGAGCGCATCATCGCCCGGACAGACTCGATTCTTTCTTTGAACATGCTCATTGACACAAATGGATTTTATGAATATGAACTCCGTTAATCCGTTTTCTACAAAGATAGTGAAAACCGGGATAATCCTATAATTCATAAGATGTTGTACTTTGATAAGGGACTGTTTCCCAAAACGGAAAATTATCCGAACAACCTGCATTTGAATATTCTCACCGCCAGAAGAAGCATCTTCTCCACAGGCAGGAAAGCCGAGATGTTCCTTAGGCCTGAGAACAGAAGGTTTGAAGGCGTGAACGCCTCCTTGACATCCGACAGAGACTCCCGCATTAGAAACTCCCTGCGGACCAAACACTCCCGGACATCCTTCTGAGCCGACTCAAGCTCATCCATAGTCTTTATTTCTGAATATCTCATAGCCTCTATTTGTCTTCGTCAAAGAACAGTTTGATGAACATCGGAACGAAAGTGTTGCGGAACATCCTCTTTCTCAGCAAGACGACAACCGTCAGAATCACGGCGAAGACAGCTGCCACAATCACGGCGCCCGCCGCATAACTGCCGATCAACTCCCCTATCCACATCACACCGCCGATGGCAAGAGCG
>CAVIXF010000382.1:0-2470 GCA_963646585.1 Candidatus Gastranaerophilales bacterium HUM_1
GTCTTGTCAAAGATCAACTTGATTGGGTCAATGATGTTTCTGTTGAACCTCTTGAGGTCAAACGATTCCAGTTTGTCGCCATATTTGCGGATTGTCTCGCGCACGTGTGCGGCAAAGTCACGATTGCTGATGAAGTTCAGCCGCTTCATTTGACATTCTCCTTTGCGCCGACGAGCGCATTCTTGATTTTCCGGGCGATTTCATACGCGAGGTTCACGGGAACGGCGTTGCCGACCTGTTTGTACTGGGAACTGACGCTCCCGCAAAACCGCCAATCGTCGGGGAAACTCTGGCATCGTGCATTCTCCCGAACGGTAAATGGACGTGACTCAATCGGATGGCAGCGGTCAGTCTGCTTCTGGCTCGGCGACGTGAGCACCGTCAGCGACGGCTCGTCAAGGCTCATCCGACGCAGGATGCCGGTGCGTCCGCCTTCCATTTCCCAGCAACTCTTCATATATTCCTTCGCCACGTCTTCGGGAATGTCACGCCAGTAGCCGCCGGGCGGGACGAGGTCGTAAATCTCGCGCTTGCGTTTGGAGTAAGGCGTTCCCTCGCTCTTTGGGCAGTCAAGCAGAATATCCCGCAGAACCGGCTTATAGCGGTGGGGCTTGGGGAACGAGAATGCGACCGAATCCTTCAGGTCGTTGCGGATGCCGACCGTGATGAGCCGTTCGCGCTTCTGTGCGACGCCGTAGTCCCATGCGTTTAGAACTTTCCGCTGAATTGCATAGCCAGCCTGCTCGAAGATGCTCGTGATTGTCCGATAGGTGCGCCCGCCGTCGTGGGTCAGGAGTCCGCGGACGTTCTCAAAGAGGAACATGCGCGGTTGGAGTTTCTGAAGAAAAATCGCATAGTGGTAGAACAAAGTGCCGCGTGCGTCTTCAAGACCGAGTTTCTTCCCCGCATACGAAAACGCCTGACACGGCGCTCCGCCGGAAAGCAAGTCCAGTTCGCCGCGCCGGATGCCGAAGCAATCTTCGAGATCGAGGCACGAGACGTTGGCGATATCGTCTTCGACGATGCGCCAGTTCGGACGATTCGCGCGCAGACTCGCGCAGGCGTCGGCGTTGAGTTCAAGACAGGCCAAGGTCTTGAAACCGGCTTTCTCAACGCCCAAGGCCAACCCGCCAGCGCCGGCAAACAATTCAATCGTGGTAAGTCTCATCATCACAACTGCAAATCAAAACATCATTGGAGATGATTATATCATACTTCGGTGTTTTGCGTCAAATTGAGTCGTGGAAAGTGTAAAATCTGGAAATTGTAAAGTCTAACGGGTTAGCAAAAAAGAGAGGAAGGCCATGGAGACGGAAGAAGAAGAAGGACGAGCCGCAATTCGCAGACGCTCACGAAAATCGGACGGAGACTTTGCAAGACGGCCATAGCAAGACGGCCATAGAAAAACATTATGGCCGGCGAGAGAAAGATTGTATTTTCATCAATTGCGACCGGAATGGTATACTATCCGCCGTTTTCTCCACCGGAGAAGACGAAACGAAAAACGGCAAACAAAACAACGACAACGCCGGGAAGCCGGCAGAAGGAACGACGACAATGGCAAATCAACTTAAGACACCTTTCCGCCACGACCACGTGGGCAGTTTCCTCCGTCCGGAGGCACTCAAGAAGGCGCGGGCGGACTTCGCGGCGGGCGCGATTGACGCGGACGGACTGAAGAAGGTCGAGGACGGCCTCATCGCCGAACTCGTCGCCAGGCAGAAGGCCGCCGGCTACCAGGCGCTGACGGACGGCGAGTTCCGCCGCGCCACGTGGCATCTCGACTTCTTCTGGGGGCTGAACGGCATCGCCCACCGCAAGACCGAACACGGCGTGACCTTTCATGGCGAACAGGCCCTGATTGACGACACCTGGCTGACCGACAGGATTTCGGCCGGCCACCACCCGTTCGTCGATCACTACGCATTCGTGAAGCAGTTCGAGGACGGGGCATCCGTCGCCAAGCAGACGATTCCGGCCCCTGCCCAGCTGTTCCAGCAGCTCCTGATTCCCGCCAACCGCGAGAAGACGCGCAAAATCTACCCGAACGACGACGCCCTCATCGAGGACATCGCGGCCGCCTATCGCAAGGTGATTGCCGATCTCCACGCCGCGGGATGCCGCAACCTGCAGCTCGACGACTGCACGTGGGGCGTGCTTGTCTCGGGCGGCAATCCCGAACGCTATGGCGAAGGCGTGGATCTGAAGGGACTCGCGGAGAAGTTCCTGCGCGTCAACAATCTCGCGATCGAGGGGCATCCCGCCGATCTCACCGTCAACACGCACGTCTGCCGCGGCAACTACCACTCCGCCTACTTCGGCGCGGGCGCATACGATCCCGTCGCTTCGGTGCTGTTCGCGCGGGAAGAGGTGGATGCGTTCTACCTCGAGTTCGACGACGCGCGTTCGGGCGGTTTCGAGCCGCTGAAGTTCGTGCCGGAGGACAAGAAGGTCGTGCTCGGTCTCGTCA
>CAVIXF010000383.1:0-2448 GCA_963646585.1 Candidatus Gastranaerophilales bacterium HUM_1
ACCTCGGCGTGTTCGGGATTTTGGAATCCCTTGCGTCCGGCCGTTGGATGACATTCAACTGGAAGGCCAAGTCGGCGGCTCTTCTGGGCGTGTTGGCGTTGTTTGCCGCACCTCCTGTCGTGTCGATGTTCCTAAGACCGGAGCCAAGCGGCGGCGAGACCCTTGACGTTGTCATCGCCCAGCCGAACATCGACCCTTACGACAAGTTCGGAGGCATGACGCAGGAGGAACAGAACGAACTGCTGCTCAAAGGACTAACCGACATTCCCGACAGCGTGCCTGTGCTTCTGGTAGCCCCGGAGACATTCACCGGCGACGTGGTGACGAACAATCCGTCCGCCAGTCCTACCGTGCGGCGGTTCACGGCCTATCTCGCCGACCACCCCAATGCCAATCTGCTTGTCGGGGCATCGTCAAGAACCTATTTGAAGAGGGCTTTGAAGCCATCCCTCACTGCTCGCCGCGCCGGCGACGGGGTCTGGATGGAGACGCACAATTCCGCCCTGATGCTGGACGCTTTCAGTGATCCGGAGATTTTCCACAAGAGCAAGCTTGTCGTCGGAGTGGAGATGACTCCGTACCCTGCAATCTTTTGCAGGATAGACGATTGGCTTGGCGGCGTGATGGGACGCTGCATCGGTCAGGAAGACGTGGTGCCGCTGCATTTCAATGAATATTCCTATGCTTCCAGCTGCCCTGTCACCGCCGTTTCCGACAGCCTGTCTTCCGGCCCGCTTGCCGCGGAAGGGGTTTCTGTACGAGAGACCATCCCTGTCGGCTGCGCTGTCTGCTACGAGTCGGTCTACGGGGAGTATTGCACTGAATATGTCCGCCGCGGCGCCCGTCTTCTGACCGTGATCACTAACGACGCATGGTGGGGTGACACCCCGGGCTACAGACAGCACCTGTCATATTCCTGCCTTCGTGCCATTGAGACCCGCCGCTGGGTCGCCCGCAGCGCCAACACCGGCATCTCCGCCATCATCGACCCTTCCGGCAGGATTGTTTCCCGCACGTCCTGGTGGCATCCCGAAGTGTTGAGAGGCAAGGTCGGCCTGAGCGACGAGCGGACCTTCTTCGTCATCCACGGTGACTTCATCGGTCGCATCTCCACCCTCATGGCCGCCCTGATTCTCCTCGCCACCCTCGTCCGCCGCTTCGCCCGCTGACCCTGCCGTCCCCGGTCGCTGAACCCCCGTCCGGTCGCTGATCCTGTCGAAGCGCCGCTCCGCCGAAGCAAATAAAAAAGGGGACTAAAGCCTGTCCCCTTTCTCATCATAAAGTTCATTTTGCAGAACCGAGTAGTCGGTCACCTCGACGAGGTTGATCCGACACCTGTACTTCTTCTTCCATTTTCCGAGGAAAGACTTGTCCGACAGCATGGTCGCGCCACGTTTCAAGTAGGCCCCCAGAATGGGGCTGACCTTCAATGTCAGATCCGTCTTCCCGTGCTCCACGTTGTAGGCGATGTTGCGCTCAATCTGTTCGTCAATCACGGCGCTTGATGAAATCTTGCCGGTGCCGTGGCACACAGGGCAGACTTCGGCGGTGTTGATCTCCGTCGCTGGACGGATCCTCTGCCGGGTGATTTGCATCAGCCCGAACTTGGTGAGAGGCAGCACGTTGTGCTTGGCGCGGTCACTCTCCATGAGCGATTGCATGTACTTGTGAAGCTCGTTGCGGTGCTCGCCGGAATCCATGTCGATGAAATCCACGATCACGATTCCTCCCATGTCCCTGAGCCTGAGTTGCCGGGCGATCTCTTCGGCGGCGATCTTGTTGACCTCGAATGTGTTCTCTTCCTGATTGTCGGTCTTCGCGCGGATTCCGCTGTTCACGTCGATCACGTTCAAAGCCTCGGTCGACTCGATGACCAGATAGGATCCATGTTTCATCGGCACCACTTTGCCGAACGAACTCTTGATCTGTCTTGTGACCTCGAAATGGTCGAAGATAGGATCCTTTCCGTTGTACAGCTTCACAATCTTTTCCTGATCCGGGGAGATCAGGGAAATATACTTCTTTGTCTCCTCGTACACGTTCTCGTCGTTGACGTAGATGTTCGAGAACGAGTCGTTAAGCAGATCCCTGAGGATAGTGGTGGTCTTGCTGTACTCAGTGAACAGCAGCTGCACCGCTTTTGATTTGGCGATCTTCTTCCACGAGGACTCCCATTTCTCAATGAGAGACTTGAGCTCGGCGACAAGAATCGCCGCGTTCTTTCCTTCCGCCGCTGTGCGGATAATCGCTCCGTAATTCTTCGGGAGAATGCTCTTCACCAGGGTCTCAAGCCTTCTCTTCTCTTCTTTTGAGGAGATTTTCTGGGAAATGCTCACCTTCTCCGCG
This sequence comes from Candidatus Gastranaerophilales bacterium HUM_1, assembly GCA_963646585.1. GTDB lineage: Bacteria > Bacteroidota > Bacteroidia > Bacteroidales > UBA932 > Cryptobacteroides. The sequence continues at coordinate 2,347 of CAVIXF010000383.1, forward strand.
AAGGGAATCAGTACAATGTTGCGTCCTGCCAATGAAATTTCCGCAGTCAGTCGTGACCCTTTCGTGGAGATCGGCTCCTTGACAATCTGCACGATCATTATC
>CAVIXF010000384.1:0-2448 GCA_963646585.1 Candidatus Gastranaerophilales bacterium HUM_1
TGGACAACATCAGACTCCGCGCCTACATCACGGCGGACCAGCTGACAGGCCTGAAACTCGGACAACCGGTGAAAGTCTTCGCCGACCAAGGCACTTCGGGCAGAAAGGAATATCCCGGCACGATTGTCTGGATCTCCGACAAGGCCGAGTTCACGCCCAAGACCATTCAGACACGTGACGAGAGGGCAAACCTCGTCTATGCCGTGAAGGTCGCCGTGAAAAATGACGGGCTGATTAAACTTGGGATGTACGGAGAGGTCAAATTCTAATGGAAACGACAAATTCAGCGGTCAGAGCCCAAGGGCTTGTCAAGTCCTACGGCAAGGTCAAGGCCTTGAACGGAGTTTCCCTTGATGTAAGTCACGGTGAGACTTTCGGGATCATCGGCCCGGACGGAGCCGGCAAATCCACTTTGTTCCGCCTGCTTACATCCCTGCTGGTTCCGGATGAGGGTTCCGCTCTGGTGGAAGGGCTGGACACCGTGAAGGATTACCGCGAGATCAGGAGAATCATCGGTTACATGCCAGGAAAATTCTCTCTGTACCAAGACCTTACAGTAGAGGAGAACCTTACGTTCTTCGCCACGTTGTTCGGCACGACCATTCAGGAGAACTACCACCTGATAGAGGACATCTACCGGCAGATTGAGCCGTTCAAGGACAGAATGGCCGGGAAACTGTCCGGAGGGATGAAGCAGAAACTGGCTCTATGCTGCGCGCTGATCCACAAGCCGAAAGTTCTGTTTCTGGACGAGCCGACAACCGGAGTGGATCCGGTTTCGCGGAAAGAGTTCTGGGACATGCTCGGAAGGCTGAAGAACGACGGAATCACGATTCTGGTCTCGACCCCGTACATGGACGAGGCAGGAAGATGCGACCGGATCGCCCTCATAAGAAACGGAAAGTTCCTGACGGTCAACAGTCCGGATGGAATCATAGCGGAGTTTCCGGACAGACTCTATTCGGTCCGCTCCGACAGAATGCACGCCTTGCTGGGAGACCTGAGAGACTACACAGAAACCGTAAGGGCGTTCTCGTTCGGGGATTCCGTACACCTTTCCACAGTTGGGGAGGCGAACGTGGAGGAACTCAGTAAGTTTCTCCAGAACAGGAAACACAACAGTATCACAATCAACGCGATCCAACCATCGGTGGAGGATTGCTTCATGAGAATATGACGAAGGAGGTAATTCATACTGATAACCTGACAAAGCGTTTCGGGACGTTCACGGCCGTGGACCACATCTCATTTGATGTGCATCACGGTGAAGTGTTCGGATTCCTGGGAGCCAACGGAGCCGGAAAGACAACGGCGATGCGGATGCTCTGCGGCCTGAGCAAGCCGACATCCGGAACCGGAACAGTCGCCGGCTACGACATAGCCCGGCAGCCCGAGATGGTCAAGAGGCACATCGGCTACATGAGCCAGAAGTTCTCCCTCTACGAGGATCTGACCGTGAAAGAGAATCTGGTTCTGTTCGGGGGAATCTACGGGATGAGCCGAAAGGAGATCGCAGCCAAGACCGAGGTCCTTCTTAACGAGTTGGATTTCAGCTCCGAGAAGAACACAATGGTCAAGGAACTGCCTTTGGGCTGGAAACAGAAACTGTCCTTCTCGGTCTCAATCTTCCACAGACCCGGAATCGTCTTTCTGGACGAACCGACAGGAGGAGTCGATCCCGTGGCCAGAAGGCAGTTCTGGGAACTAATCTACAAGGCCGCCGATGAGGGCATAACCATATTCGTGACAACTCATTACATGGACGAGGCTGAATATTGTGACCGCGTCTCGATCATGGTTGACGGTCAGATCAAGGCATTGGACTCCCCGACCGCATTGAAACTGAGTTTCGGAGTCCAGAGTATGGACGAAGTGTTCCGCCGCCTTGCGAGGGACGCCAAAAGAAATGGAGAATAAGATGAAATCACTGTTAGCGTTCATACAGAAAGAGTTCCGGCATATTCTCAGGGACAGGTGGACTCTTCTTATCATCGTCGGGATGCCGATCGCGCAGCTCCTGCTGTTCGGCTTCGCCATCACCACCGAGGTACGCAATGCCTCCGTCGCCGTGTTCGATCCGGTCAATGACGAGCTAACGACTCGCATCATCGAACGGATGGACGCCAGTGAGTACTTCAATGTCAGCGAAAGGATAACAGACATCGACAGGATCAACGACATTTTCAGGGAAGGCAAGACGAGCCTTGTGATGGTCTTCAGCGACAATTTCTCGAACGACATTCTTAACGGAGGAGCGTCCGTGCAGCTCATCGCCGACGGCACCGACCCTAATCAGGCCTCGATGATCACGACCTACGCCGGCAACATCCTGGCCACTTGCCAGCGGGAAATCGCAGAGAAAAGCGGAATGTCCGGGACATCAATCACCCCGGTCGTCAGGATGCTCTACAACCCGCAGGGCAAGAGCGCCTACAATTTCGTGCCGGG
>CAVIXF010000385.1:0-373 GCA_963646585.1 Candidatus Gastranaerophilales bacterium HUM_1
GGCGCTGGACGACATTCTGGACTCGGTGATGGCGGACGGCGGGAAGCTCGTCATCATGGCGAGGTTTGTGGCGGAGCTTGACGGTATCACCGCACTCCTTGAAAAGCGCGGCGTCGGCTATGCCCAGGTGCGCGGCGGAGTCCGGGACAGAGCGGAGGAGGTCAGACGCTTTCAGGAGGACGACGCCTGCCGTGTGTTTGTAGGACAGATTGCGGCGGCCGGACTGGGACTGACATTGACGGCGGCAGACACGATGGTGTTCTACTCGATGGACTACTCCATGTCCAACTTCACGCAGGCGCAGGCGCGCATTCACCGCATCGGCGCGAAAGCGACCTGCCATTATATTTACCTTATCGCCCGAGGAACTATC
>CAVIXF010000385.1:383-2418 GCA_963646585.1 Candidatus Gastranaerophilales bacterium HUM_1
ATCAAGGCGTTGCAAGGCAAAGTCGACCTAGCGAGGGCGATCGTGGACGATTACCGCGCAGGCTGGAACCCATTTCATTCTCAGGAGGGAAAGTATCATGGATAATAAAAAGACAGTGATCAGCAGCGCGATTTTTGCTCTCGCGGACGAACTCAAGGCGAAAAAGCAGCAGAAGAAGGAACTGGAGAATGCGGTCAAGAGCGTGAGTGAGGAGATCGAACGGATCGACCGGGAACTGTCCGACGCGATGGCTGAGGCGGAATGTCCGAATTTCTCACACAGCGGCTCGACCTTCTACCTCAATTCCCGCCTGTTCGCGTCTCCTAGGGCGGGCATGAGCGAGGACATGATCCGAGAACTCAAGGCGCACGGTTTCGGAGATATTGTCAAGGAGTCCGTCAACGCCAATACGCTCTCCAGCTTCTGCAAGGAACAGATCGCACTCTCAGGGGAGAAAGAGTCGCTTCCGGATTGGCTCTCCGATGTCGTAAACACCTTTGACAAGGTGACGGTCGGCATCCGTAAAGCATAAAGCCGAAAGGCGCAGTGAACATTGATGCATGGAAACGTATGGGACTGAAGCACAATAGACCGATTCATAGACACGCATTGAACCCGAACGCAATTTCACCATAACCAACTTAAAAATTTACGGAGGAAATTTAAATGACTGAGAACAAGAACACCACCGAAATGACGGTAGCGGGGAACACCCAGATGACCGGCGGATACGCCAACACCGACGGACTTGCCCTGATGAACGAGATCATGGCGGAGGACTGCCAGGGTCTGGACTTCCAGATCGACCGCATCAAGTTTGCGGCTGGCGGTACGACTATTCTGGAAATTCCCGGCGACGGGGATGAGCCGGAGATGGTCAAGAGCCTGTCGTGCGTCATCCTGTATAACCATCCCGCCTTCGCCTATTACACCGACAAGTATCAGGGCGGAAACAATCCGCCCGACTGCGGCAGCTTTGACGGTCTGACCGGCATCGGTACGCCGGGCGGAAGCTGCAAGACCTGCCCGTACAACCAGTACGCCTCCGGCGAGGGTCAATCCAAGGCGTGCAAGAACCGCCGCATGCTCTACATCATCCGCGAGGGCGAGGTATTCCCCATGATGCTGAATCTGCCGACCGGGTCGCTGAAGGAATTCACGAATTATATGAAGCGGCTGCTCACGAAGGGACGCCGTATCAATCAGGTCGTGACGAAGATCAGCATCCGCAAGGCCAGCTCCAAGTCCGGCATCGACTTTTCGCAGGCTCAGTTCTCCATCGAGCGCATGCTGACCGGCGAGGAGCGGACGGTGATCGAGCAGATGACCGAAATGGTGAAGGGCTATGCCATGAACCTCGGCACCGCCGCGCTTGTGACCGAGGAGGACAACCCGTTCACAGGCGTTGATCCGGAGACGGGCGAGGTCATCGAGCCGTTGAAGTAAGCGACGCGGTCTGACCGGATGGGAGGGCGACCTCCCTCCGGCGACCTTGGAGGGAATGAAATGAACTATCGAATTTTGACCGATCTGCATGATATAAAGCGGGAGCTGTCCGGCACGGAACCGGTCGCCTTTGACTTTGAGACCGCGCCGGACGAGCCCTATCGGGAAGAACCCCGCGCCGCGCTGGACGCGCACAGATCCCACATCGTTGGGTGCAGCTTCTCGACAAGGGAAGGCGACGCTTTCTATGTGCCCGTGGCGCACCGCGCCGGCAGGAACATGCCCGATCCGAACGCCTTCTGGCGGTATGCGGCGGATGCCGTCTTTATGAATCCGAACCGTGTGAAGATCGCCCACAATCTGGCTTTCGAGGCGATGTTCCTCTATAAGATGGGCGTCGTTGTTCAGGAGCCCTGCTATGACACCATCGCTGCGGCACAGCTGACGCTCAAGGCGCAGATGGAGTTCCGCAACCTGCATGACAGCGGCTTGAAGCTGCTCTCGACGCAGCTCTTTCAGGCGGATATGCCGAGCTTTGAAACCGTGACCGGCGGCAGACATTTTGACGAGATGGACCCCGATGAGTGGG
>CAVIXF010000386.1:0-2368 GCA_963646585.1 Candidatus Gastranaerophilales bacterium HUM_1
GGTAAGCGCATCCTCCGGCTCGCTGCCGGCAAAACGCACCGTAACCCCAAGAGGCTTGGCGATGTGGTTCACGAACAAATCCAGATCGAGGGCGATCTGCGTGTCTGTCGCATCATCCGGCCTCTTCAGAAAATATGTCGGGAAAGTCGCCGCCGAGACGGCGTAGTCACTCCCCTGACAGACAATCACGTTGTCAAGACCTGCGCATCCGGCCTCGATCATCGCCTTTCTCTCCGCGTAAGGGAAACGCGACCTGTCCTCCCTCACGACAATCACATAGAGATTGTCAACCTGTGACACGGCCTGCTCAATCAGCCAGCGATGTCCCTTAGTGAACGGATTGGCGTTCATCACGATGGCACCGTTCCGGCCCGGACGGGCAAGCGAAGATAGGTACTTCTTGTACTCCGGAAGCCCTCCATGACCGTTCTCCATCAGGACAGCCTTCGGCGCCGAGGCAAGCAATGTGAACCCGAGGCTTCTGAATATTCCGACATTCTCCGGCTTGGTGAAAGCCTTGACGCACTCTCGGCCATCCTCACGGGCAAGGCCAATGAGACGGGACACGAGGACGTTCATAAGCCCTTCGCTGCGAGCCGCTTCCGACACAGCGACGCACTTGATGACATTGCCGTCAAGTCCGCCTCCCGCAAGGATTTCGTCTCCGTCCTCGTCTCGCGTCACCACCACATAGCGGTCCAGCGGAGCCAGCCTCAGCCCATTGTCGGAGAGAAAAGCCTCGACCCGTCTCCGGACAGAGTTCAGCGACAGCGGAACCTCGCTTATGTAGTGACGGTCATCGCACATAGGTCTCAATCATTTCGTCAATCTTCGCCGTCAGCTCTGCCACTGAGTGAGTGCGGTTGCGCATGCACCAGCGAGCTTCATTTTCGCAGACGAGGCACTTCCTCGGGTTAAGACCGACCGACTCTCTTGAAACGGGAATCCCGTCAGCATCAATTACATCCAAGTCGAAAAGCCGTCCAAGAGGATGTCTGTCCTCAATCCGGCAAGTCTCCCGTTTGGCCTCCCTGTTGGGAAGCGGGGTCACAAGATAGGCTTCGTAGCCGGTCGGCAGATCCCGGAGCCTCAATTTGAGCATTGAGTCTCCGAAAGCCGAGACCAAGGCCGTGACGGCGGCCTGTGCGACCACAAGGGATTGCAGATTACGCTTGACCTTGCCCGGCATGATGACCGTAAGGCAGACCAGTGTCTTTCCAGGATAACATTTCAAAAGTTTCTTCTGGAAAGAAGCCCGTTCCTCACGACTTGCCAGCAGTTGGTCAAGCGTAATCTCCATAAAACAAGAATCTATCGTGAAAGCTAATCCTCGATGTTCATTATGACATCCATCACGGATCCGTCGCGGTTCATCACCACGCCCACAACCTTGTCCCCGAACGGAAGCGGGTCAGGCACACCGATGGACTTGAGAGCCAGATTCTTTAGATCATGAATATCCACAATCTTAAGACCGGCCTCCTTCAGGCGTTCCGCGATCTCTGGACGGCGCGGGTTGACGGCGATGCCATATTCAGTGACAACGACATCGACTGTCGAGCCAGGGGTGATGAGGGTCGTGACCTCGTCCACCACGCAAGGAATGCGTCCGCGCATCAGAGGGCAGACTATGATTGAGAGGGCTGAATCGGCTGCCGTGTCAGGGTGTCCTCCGACGGCTCCTCTGATGACACCGTCGCTGCCGACAAGTACGTTGACATTGAAGTTCACATCCACCTCAAGAGCCGAGAGGATGACGATGTCAAGATAATGGACGGCTGACCCCGGCTCATCCGCACTGGCATATTCATTGGCGGAGACTCCCTTGTGGAACGGGTCGTTCTTGATGGACTCGGCGGCGACGCGGTCGAATGATTGAACGTCAATAAGCCGCTCGATGAGACCCTCCTCGTGCATCTTGACCATGTGGGCGGTGATTCCGCCGAGCGCGAAGCTGGCGTGGATGCCCCTCTTGATCATTTCCTCACGAATATACTTGACCGCGGCAAGCGACGCTCCGCCGGATCCTGTCTGGATCGAGAATCCTTCCTTGAAATAGCCGCTGTTGACGATGACCTTGGCGGCGTTCATGGCGAGCAGGATGTCGCGAGGGTTCTTGGTGTCGCGGATGGCTCCGGAAGAGATCTTGGACGAGTCTCCGACAGAGTCCACGAGGACAACGTAATCGACATCGTGCTCGGAAATGGAGTTCGGAGTGTTAGGGTAGTCCACGAGATCGTCGGTGATGATCACGACCTTGTCGGCGTACTGGGCATCCGGCTTGGCGTAGCCGAGGGATCCGCAGATTGACTTGGCGTGCTCGGAGCGGGAATAACCGCTGGCGTTTCCGGCAGGGTCGCTGGAAGAC
>CAVIXF010000387.1:0-2366 GCA_963646585.1 Candidatus Gastranaerophilales bacterium HUM_1
TCTCTATTCCTTTTTTAATTCCTTCCTTTATCCCCCTCTCCAATCCTTCCTCAACACCTTCAGTCCGGCCCTGCTCGGCACCGGCCTCAAAGCCCTTGCGGTAGCCCTGCTGTCTGGCGCCCTCGATGTACGGGCGCATCTCTTTCTCTGTCATCATGTCGCTGAAATAGTCATCAATCTCCCTGTCGTCGAGGCCGCTGACGCGCATGACCCTCTCCAGCTTGGCGAACCCCGCGTCCCTCTCCGGCCTCGACTTCGCAAAGATAGCGAAATTTCTGAATATCCTGCACCACGCCGCGACCGGGCTGTCATATTCATCGGTGTAGCGCATGACCCTCGGCAGCTCCAGCAGGTAGAACGACATCCGGTCGCCGAACGGCTCGGCCGTCTCGACCTCCCGCAGCCGGTAGTGGTACAGGATCTTGTCCGCCGGGGAGTCCGGGTGGTCGTCCTCGTAGTTCATGATGCAGATGACCTTCACCGGGGACAGGGCGTACTCCCCGTCCCCGCGCCCCACCTGCCCGGCCACGAGCCTCGAGCCGTAGAAGAGGAGGCGGTCGCGCTGGTCGGATCGCGCCGCCCTCTGCATCTCGACGAGGATCGTCCCTTTCGGAGTCCGGCAGAGGAGGTCGAAGAGTATCCTCCTGTCATGGGCGGACGCGCCCGCCAGCTCCGTGTTCCGGAACTCGACCGAGGTGATGTCCTCCTGGAGGATGTCGTTCAGGAGCCGGACCAGCAGGTCCGGGTGGCCCTGGAACAGGTGCTTGAACGCCCAGTCGCAGGTCAGGTCAAGGTACTCCGGGGCGGCGAGGCGCTGCGCGTAGGCGTCCCTCTCCTCGGCGGTCATCCCGGAGAAGCGCCCGTCCCCCTCGATCAGCGCGAGGCAGCGGCGGTAGCGCCTCAGGTAAAGGGCCTCGTCCGAGATGGCCGAGGAAACACTGGAGATCCCGTCAGACGTTGAGGCATTGTCATCCTTGACCTCCCTGCTGGAAGCCTTGCAATTGATGGTCTCTTGGTTAATGGCTGTCCGGTCATCGACATCTCGCCTGACGGTCTCCTTGGTCTTTGAATTTTCCATAGTAGAAGTCAATTTGTCTGTTTTTTTAATGTCCCGCTATTCTTCAAGGAACACGACCGCAAGATAGGCATTCCTAACGAAAGAGAACGAAAAGAAACATGTCGATTCATAAAAAACAGAAATTTCTTCGGCCTTACCCCCGAAGAAACCTCCGCAACGCACGTCGTTCCCCGTTTCGGCAAATCATGTTTCAGTCTTTCAGGCGGGCGAAAGGAATTATCTTCAACCCGTCTGGCAGGTGTATGCCATTCTGTTCGACGGCTGCACGAGTCTAACGAGTGTTACAATCAAAGCCACGAAAACAGCTTCTATACCTCCGGCAAACTACGTGCGGTGTGCGACAAGAACGCACTTGTCCTAGTTGCGCTTCAAGCTAATTACCTCCTCTTCGGAGAGTCCGGTGCGAGGCCCTCCGGCTCGCCTCCCTTCCTGAAGATGTGGAAGAGCCAGTCCCTGTCGGATCGGCATTCCCTCTCCGTCTTGGTGAAGCGCCTCAGCTCCGCAAAGATACAAGAAATTGTCGGCGGTGCAAGCTCCCCGGTGCGTTTTTCGGTCATCCGGTACTCCGACACTATGTTGTCCGTGTCCCAGAGTGTCTCGTCGGAGTGGACGAGGTTGTAGTCAAGTATGCCCACCACTAGCACCGGATGCAGGCGAGCGTAGGAGTCCCCCTCCTGAAGCCTCTGCCTGTAGAGTCCGCTGCCGTAATAGACGCACCTTTCGAAGAACGCGTCCTTTCCCCTGCGCTGCATCTCGACGATGAACCTCCTCCCGTCGTCCGCCCTGCATAGGATGTCAAGCGCGGTCTCCTTGCCTCCCCGGAAGTCTGGCAGTTGCTCGCGGTCGAGGTACTCCTCGATCTCGGCGATCCTCTCGCTTTCCGGCAGCAGGAGGTTGAGCATTTTGCGGAGAAGCTCCTTGTTCCTGCGGTCTGCGAAGACCGCCTTGAAGCCGGAGTCGAGTTTGAGGTCCACATACTGCGGAAGCTGAAAAATGTAAGTTTTCCATAATCAATAGATTTAAGTTGTTGATGTTTGTCCTGTCCCGAGGGAGCTGGAAACGGACTCTTCGGAGACACGGCCGCAATATAAGAAAAAACGTAATTTTTATCACATATCACACGTGATTTTTTTTCGTGATTTTTCGGTGGCTTATGACGAAAATCATAATGGGTGCCGTTTGTCGGGAAGGGATACAGCCGGATTTTGCCAGAAAAGCGGGCTACAGGGCCATTATCAGCGCTCCGGCAAGGAGAAGGATGGAGCCGACTACCGTTTTCCAGGTCAAG
>CAVIXF010000388.1:0-2361 GCA_963646585.1 Candidatus Gastranaerophilales bacterium HUM_1
GGCGATCCGCAGGGAACCGATGCCGATTGTACCCACGATGATGGCGAGGACAACCAGGTCGGCGACGATGAAGAACAGAGGGTTCAAGGCAATCTTGACAGGGAACTGCCGGAGCCAGTAATGAGCCACAAGCCAGGCTCCCGCGTCACCTATGACCACAGCGGCGACTGCCATCTTCAGGACATCCGCCACAAGCATCGACACAATCTCGGATGACTGGGCTCCGTTGACCTTGCGGACGGCGATCTCGGCGCTGCGGCGGTAGTTCTCGTCACGGACGTAGGAGACAAGACCTATGAGGGCAATCAGAATGGCGAACAGGGAGCCGAGGGCATAGGTCCTCTTCATCTGCTTCGTCGAATCATACATGCTCACAAGTGTCTCTGAATATGCCTTCACCTCGGCGTCGCAGTCAGGAGCCACCTCTTTGATGGCCTTCTCGACCTTGCGCATGGTCTCAGGATTGACATCGTTCAGTTTGACAACAAGGGTACGCATCAGACCAGACCAGTCATATTCCCCTTTCTCCTTGTCAATGTTCGTGTAGAAATCATGATTCCAGCAGAAGCGGATGCTCGGACGCTCGTCCATGTCGGTGACATCTCCGATGACATAGTCCTCATAGACTCCGCAGATTGTGACCTGACCGTGTTCGGAGATGTTGACAATCTTGCCCACCGCCCCGTCAGACCAGTCCGCAAAGGCGGCCATCTTGGTCACAAACGACTTGCTGACAGCCACTTCGTCCGGACCCTTAGGCACGGAACCCTCGACAAGGCGGAAGCCCATCATGCCAAAGAAACCTTCCGAGGCGCCATATTCATCGGCGATGTTGAAAAGCTCGCGGTCGTCTCCCGGCAGACTTACATTGTTGCCGGAAGCACGGTTAAAAGGCAGGGTGTATGTCAGTTCGGCGGCCTCGACTTCAGGAAGCGCGCGGACGGCGCCGGCGATGGTGTTCATTCTGGTCTGGTCGTAGGAAGAGAATGTCTCATAGACCAGATTCTTGTACTCGTAGCCGAGATCGGTGCTCAGCACCTTGCGGTACTGGAAGCTCACAATCAGCACCAGTGACACCAGCACGGCGTTGATGGCGAACTGGAAGGCCAGCAGGGAGATCTTCCAGCGGCGCTTGCTCTCCTTGTAGCCTCTGAAGGCGCTGGAGATCGGGATTCTCGTGAACATCTGGGCCGGAATGATGGCGGAGACAAGGAACACAAGGATGATGATTCCGATGATGATCCAGACGGAGAGCGGAGTCACAAGATCCTGCACAGGAACTCCGAGCAGGGATTCGACCGCACCTCTGAACGCCAGGACAAGCAAAGCGGCCACGACAAGCGAAAGTCCCAGATTGCCTGCCGTCTCCTTGAACAGAATCCTGTTGATGTCCCAGGTCCCGGCTCCGTAGCATTTGCGGACTCCGACCTCACGGGCTCTGCGGATGACATCCGAGATGGCCACAAGGACATAGTTCATGATCGACACGAGAAGAAGCAGGATGGCGACAATGGAAAGGATGAAGACCAGATTTCTGACCTCTGGCTGCGAGCTGTGTTCCTTGGCAAGCGGCGCAAGGTAGTACCACATGGTGGTGCCGTTCTTCTCCAGTTCCTCCAGCGGCTGATGGGCTTTCTGCATCTCGTGGATCGCATCTTTAAGGGACGCAGGGTCAACCCCTTCGGAGAGTTTCACAAATCCGATGTAGCGGTCGTTGCCGAGCCAGTTGGAAAGACTCCAGGAACCCATCGTCTCGATTGAGAGGATGATCTCGGGATGGAGGGAGCCGTTCTTCGGGAAGTCTTCATAGACTCCGCAGACCGTCATCTCCAATCTCGGGTACTGTTCGTTCGTGATCAGTTTGCCGACCGCCTCGTTGACTCCGCCAAGTTTCTCGGCGAACGACCTCGAGACGGCGACCTTGAAATCCCAACCCGTCAACGCCTCCTCCGGATCACCGGCAAGGAAAGGCCTGTTGAAGATCTTGAAGAAGCATGAGTCGGTGATGATGTGGTCGGCGACCACCTTGTTCCCTTCCTCGTCAATGACGAAAGTCTCGCTGTTGAACACACTTGAGAACCTTGTCGCCTCAAGCACTCCCGGCACCTCGGACTTGAAGCCCGGAGCCACCGCTCCGCTGACCTGACCGAAATCCTTGTCGTCGCCTTGCCGCGCTATGCCAGTGCGGATCTTGTAGATTCTGTCAACATCCTGATAGACATTGTCGTACGACAGTTCAAAGCACACTTTCGCCACCAGGATGATGGCGATTGCCATCCCCACTCCCAAGGACAGAACCTTGATTATCAAATCACTTTTTCTTCTCATGTTTACCCCCCCCAGTGGAGGTTAATTACTTAT
>CAVIXF010000389.1:0-2352 GCA_963646585.1 Candidatus Gastranaerophilales bacterium HUM_1
GAAAAAGGCGGAGCGGTATTTTAAGGAGCGCCGCATCAAATACCAGTACATCGATCTCAACCGCTACGGCATCAGCCGCGGCGAGCTGCAAAGCGTGAGAAACGCCGTAGGGCTGGATAACCTCGTCGACGAAAAGCACCCGGACGCGGCGCTGCTGCGCTATCTTGCCCGCGCGGACGACAAGCTCGAACGCATTCTGGAAGACCCCACGCTTTTGAAAACGCCCGTCGTGCGAAACGGCAAACAGGCCACCGCCGGGTACTGCCCGGACGTGTGGAAGCAATGGGAATAAGACGTATGCCCCCGGAAAGAGCCGGGGGCGTATATTTTTAAAACGATATGACTGCAATTTAAAATAAATATATTAAGAAAAAGAAAAAAACCAGAATTTTGCCAAAAAATGCCGGCGCCAAACCTTGACTTTTCCAAGACAGCCGGTATAATTTACTTAGAATTGAATATTGGTTCTATCGGACAGGTAGCCGTTTGCTGTAAAGGCTTTTTAAGCCAGGCGGCGGTGAAAAAGGAAAGGGGTGCGAATCCCCTGCACGCACGGTACTGTATGCGCGAGTCCGGATCGAAGCGGCGAGAGCCGCAGGGACGAAAGTCCGCCATTTCGGGGCAGCCAGCCTCGGGAGAAGGTAGATTCAGGGCGAGGAAAAGAAGAACTTTTCACGAAACGCGAGCCAGGAGAATTACCAAAGTCCGGAACCCGAGACAGCGGGCGAGCTCTCCGTATGTTTTACAGATTGCAGATCCGCCAACGACTTCTCCCTATGGGGGGGCAGTTCAGTCAACTGAACCGCTTCCGGCCCATGGGGTGTCCATTGGCGTTGCTTTTGCGCACAAACAGCCCTCTGTCTTATCGACAGAGGGCTGTTTTTTGTCAAAACGGCGCTCGGAAAAAAGGAGATGAAGATCGGAATGACGACTGCGATGCCGGACGAAATGCCGAAAAACGCGCCGCCGGAGCGGACGGAACAGGACGAGGAAATCCTGCGCCTGATCCGCGAGCTGGGTTACGGCAAGATTGTGATCACGGTGAAAAACGGCCAGCCCGTCCACGCGGAACTCCAGAAAAGCGTTCTTCTTTAAGGAATGATCGTATGAGAAAAGATTTACAGAGAATACTGGCGCTGCTTCTTTCGGCGGCAATGCTCGCCGCCGCCGCGCCGCTTGCAGCGGCGGCCGACGGCGATGAACCGGCGGCGACGGCGGCTACGGAGACCGCTCCGGAAATAACCCCGGCACCGGAAGTGTCCCCTGAACCGGAGCAGACACCCGAACCAACGGAGACGCCCGAACCGACGGAGACCCCGGAACCGACGGAATCCCCGGAACCGACGGAGACCCCGGAACCGACGGAATCCCCGGAACCGACGGAAACGCCGGAACCGACAGAGTCTCCGGAACCGACAGAAACCCCGGAACCAACGGAATCCCCGGAACCGACGGAGACGCCCGAACCGGAGCTTGAAGCTCTCGAAACGCGTGAGACCGCCATGGAGCCGAGCGAGTATTTCCCCGTCCTCACCGAGGGACTCCCGTTCCCGCAGGCGCTGGACGCTCTTCTTGACGGCCTTGTGCAGTCGCTCGCGCTGACCGAAGCGGAGCAGAGCGCGGAGAAAGAGATCGAAGAGGTGACGCTCGCCTATAAGAACGGCACGCTCACCGACAACGTGGATGTGCTTCCGTTCATCGCCGCGGCGTTCGCCGCGAAGACCGGCAAAACGGCGGACGAGCTGACGGAGGCCAGACTCACGGCGAAGGAGCTCTCCGTGCTCCGCACGGTGTTCGGCGCCATGAGCGCCGTTTCCTGCACGCTCACGGAAACGGATCTGACCGACGGCACGCTCAACGAAGAGACCGGCGAGCCGAACATCGTCCGGACGAAATATTCTCTCTCCTTTGAGCTATCGTTCTCGCGCAGCGCATCGGCGCTTCTCGTTACCGCGGAAGAGCACGCGCGCTATCAGGCGCTGTGCACCGGCGATGAGTGGGACAAGCTTCTCTCCCTCTGGCGCGGCTACGGCTGGGTCGAGTCCGGCGCGGAGGAGAGCGTACATACGCTCCGCGAGGATGTGGTGCGTCTCGCGCTCGCGCAGCAGGGAAGAATCGATTATCTCTGGGGCGGCAAGTATAACGCCCTGGGCCGTAACCCCTTCTGGGGTTTCCCGCAGCAGAACGAGAACGGCGAGATATTCACCGACGGTCTGGACTGCTCCGGCTTTGTGACGTGGGTGCTGCTCAACGCCGCCGGGACGGTCGAGGCGCTTCCTTCCATCGGCGAAGGGACGAGCGCACAGCGTCTCGCGTGCGAGGCGATAACGCGCGAGGAGCTGCAGCCCGGCG
>CAVIXF010000390.1:0-2351 GCA_963646585.1 Candidatus Gastranaerophilales bacterium HUM_1
GGGGGAAACCTCGTCCTTTTTCTTCCCGTTCGCCTTGCGGGTGCGGTCGTCCGTGCTCTTCGCATCCGTGTCCCGGGTACTCGTCGCCGCCGTGGTACGGCTGCTCTTGTTCTCGTACTTCTTCTTCACCCTGCGTATCTGCTGGACATCCACTCCCCTCTCCACCAGCTTCTTCACGATTTCGGTCTGGGAAGTTCCCTTCTGGTACTCTTTCATCACGTACTCCATCACCTGCTTGTCCGTCATGGAGGACTGGGCGAACATGGCTTCCAAGGGCAGCAAAAGGAAGAATGCCAGCAATATATTTCTTTTCATACTATTCGTTTTTTCCTGATATACTATATTTAACTCGGTCACACCGCTTTTTATTGTGCGCGGAGCGGAATTTATTTTACAAAAATAGACATTCTCCGCGGAATGAAAGACCACTTCCAAAAAATACATTCCACAGATTTGAACACGCGCCTTTTGGCTACCTACACCGAACTTTGTAATTTTGCATCCAAATATCACGACATGGCAGAAGAATCCTCCCTCATAGAAAAACTTGACATGCTCCACTCCAGATTCGCGGAAGTGAGCACCCTGATAGCCGACCCGGAAGTCATCAGCGACCAGTCCAGATACGTGAAGCTCACAAAGGAATACAAGGATTTGGAGAAGCTCATGGAGGTGCGCCGGAAATACACGGAGCTGCTGGGCAACTACCACGAGAGCAAGGACATCCTGCTCAACGAGAGCGACCCCGAGCTCAAGGAAATGGCGCGCGGGGAGGTGGCGGAATGTGAGAAAAGCATCCCCGCATTGGAGGAGGAGATAAAATTCCTGCTCGTGCCGAAAGACCCCGAGGACGACAAAAACGCCATCCTGGAAATCCGCGGAGGAACGGGAGGGGACGAGGCAGCCCTCTTCGCCGGCGACCTTTTCAGGATGTACAGCAAGTTTATCGAGGCGAAAGGGTGGAATCTGCAAGTGTCCAGCTACACTCCGGGAGCTGTGGGCGGCTACAAGGAAATCATCTGTTCCGTGTCCGGCGACGGGGTCTACGGGCTGCTGAAATATGAGAGCGGCGTACACCGTGTCCAGCGTGTCCCCGCCACGGAGACCCAGGGGAGGCTTCACACCTCCGCCGCCACCGTCGCCGTACTCCCCGAAGCCGACCAGTTCGAGGTCTCCATCAACGAGGGGGAAATCAAATGGGACACTTTCCGCAGCTCCGGGGCGGGAGGACAGAACGTGAACAAGGTGGAGAGCGGCGTGCGCCTGCGCTACAACTGGAAGAACCCCAACACCGGCGAGACGGAAGAGATACTGATAGAGTGTACCGAGACCCGAGACCAGCCCAAGAACAAGGAGCGCGCGCTGGCGCGTCTGCGCACTTTCATCTACGACAAGGAGCACCAGAAGTATGTGGACGACATCGCCAACCGCCGCAAGTCGCTGGTTTCAACAGGCGACAGGAGCGCGAAGATACGCACATACAACTATCCGCAGGGGCGGGTGACCGACCACCGCATCAATTACACCATCTACAACCTCCCCGCTTTCATGGACGGAGACATCCAGGACTGCATCGACCATCTGGTAGTGGCTGAGAACACCGAGCGGATGAAGGAGACGGAACTCTGAAACCCGCCTTTCCCCATGTCCCGATGAAAGCCCCCCGAAACAAAACCATCACCCTGTCCCCGCAGGAAAGGGAGTTTCTGGAAAAGGATTTGCTGCCGGCAGGGAGGCTCTCCCCCGGCTCGCTCCCACAGGATGCCGTCATCTGGGGAGACATGACCGAGGCTCTGAAACGGCTGCCCGACCGTTTCGCCCATCTCATCATCCTGGACCCGCCCTACAACCTGACCAAACGCTTCGGCAGCCACGCCTTCACAGCCATGGCGGAGAGCGGCTACCTGAAGTATCTCGAGAGCTGGCTGCCCCTGGTCTGCGAGAAGCTGAGGGACGACGGCTCGCTCTATCTCTGCGGCGACTGGAAATGCACCGCCCAACTGCAACAAAGCCTCAGCCGGAATCTCACCATTCTGAACCGCATCACCTGGCAGAGGGAGAAAGGAAGAGGGGCGGCAAGAAACTGGAAGAACAGCATGGAGGACATCTGGTTCGCCGTGAAAAACCCCGGACAATACTATTTCAACGCCGAAGCCGTGAAACAAAAGCGCAGGGTGCTTGCCCCGTACCGCCAGGACGGCGCGCCCAAAGACTGGGAAGAGACGGGAGAGGGACGGTTCAGGCTCACCTCCCCCTCCAATTTCTGGGACGACATCAGCGTGCCTTTCTGGTCTATGGCGGAAAACACGGAGCATCCCACCCAGAAACCGGAGAAACTGATGGCGAAAATC
>CAVIXF010000391.1:0-2348 GCA_963646585.1 Candidatus Gastranaerophilales bacterium HUM_1
GGTTACCACCATGCCGGTCCTGAAGAGGGTCATGCGACCACCTCTTCCGAGGAATCCAGATTCCTCTCCCTTCCGTCCCCGTCGATGAGGATGGTCGATTCGGACCCGTCCTTCCAATGGAAGACGGGGCACTTTTGCGCTTGACCGTCTATGACGAAGATGATGTCCGTCGGGGTCTTGTCGATGACCTTGGCGAACCTCTTCGTATCGCTCCTGTTATCGGAATAGAACCTCCCGATGCGGAATCCGTCGACGGAGATTCCCTCGTCCTTCCTTCTGGCCACCTCCCTCTGGTAGCTCCAAGCGACGTCCGCGATGGTCCTGTCGTTGTACAGCAGGGAGTCTATCATCCCTGCTCCGAGCTGCTGATCCTCCGGCTGGGCTTCATCGATGGCGTGGAGCGCTCTCTGAAGGGTGAAGCGCTCCTGCTCCTGTCCCTCGTAGAACCTCCTTCCGACTATCCTCCATCCTTCGATCAGGTACGTGCCGTTGTCGCCGTTGTCCTTGTCAAGTCTCCTTATCTCGTCGATGCCGACCGATAATCCGTCGGCTCCGAGGAAGTTCCCGATGACCTGGCAGAGTCTAGCCCATCCGTAGTCGTCGTTCTCCGGGGTCCTGAAGGACCTGAGCCTGCAGTACTCCAGGAATCCCTGGACGCTGTCGCGTCCGCCGTTCCAGTGGAGGTAGACCCCCAATCCGGAGTTCGTCTCGAAGTTCCTCTCCGTGGTGATGACCGCGCGGTTCCCCATCGGATCACCCCGTTCATCCTGGCCTCCGCCATCCACATGGCGTAGTCCTCGTATTCCGCGGTGCTCATCAGGACGTCGAGCACTTCTTTCCTTTCTGCGTACATCCCCTTGAAGGGGTCGTCCGGACGCATGATCACCGGCTTTCTCCTGGTGTTCCTGATGGCCGCGACTATCTCGGGGATCCTCATGCGGTTCTTCTCGTCCGTTCTCCTGATGACCAGTCTGTATCCAGTGTACTGGTCCTGGTCGACTCTGATGTCCCTGCTGTTCAGGACAGCGATCTGCCAGTCCTCCATTCAGGCCACCTCCCCGACGGTCATCCTGTGGTCTCCGTTCCCGCACTCCCTGATCCAGGCGGCGAGGAACGCGATCGCCTGGTAGTCTCCCGATTGGAGCATCCTTCCGAGGTCCTCCGAGTCCCATCCGTAGCGGATGATCTCGTAGACGTCCTCCTCGCGGAGCCTGTCGACCCTGACCTCTCCGGTCAGGATCCTGTAGTCCGAGGTCATCGGTACCACCCCTCCGGGTAGTTGCCGTCCTCGTCGAGGGGATATCCGATGGACATCCTCCTCTTCTTCTGAACGCCGTAGTCGGCGTAGGTGTTTCTGAAGCTGTTTGTTAATGAGTTTGCTGAGGCGATCGCCTCTCTTCTCTGCACACATGCTTCGTATCTCATGTTCTGCACCTGGGCCGAAACCCGACGCCGATGTCCGAAGCCGGGTGTTACGACGCTTGCGTTCAAAGAAAGGATACGGGGAACGCAAGCCCGATACACCCCGGCAAGTTGGAGGCTAGGGTTAGGACGGTGCGGAACGGGATACCATCCCGATCATTGTCCAATTTAATTGTGGTTTTTAATGGGTAAATCATTATATGTAAAAAATACCTTTAACGAATCACCGAGTAATCCGAACACGGAATTATCCGGTCCTCGAAGGAGGTCTAAACATGGGAACAGAAGAAACCGATTCAAGTCTCGGAAGGGAGCTGAACGAGTCCGAATGCTATGCGTTCAAGATAGGATTCAATGCGGCGATCGTCACGACCGTCGCCGACTCCCTCAGCGACAACGATGGAATGAGAGTGGATACCCTGATGGAAGCCCTGGCTGCGGAGTTCGCGAAGCAGTTCAGAGATTTCGACGACACCGCGGAGATCATCGACGATTTTCTCTTGTCCATCGTCGAGCGCATCGTCGATCACCTCGGAGAATCCGATCCGTCCGAACCTGCTTTCGCCGTCACCGCATTCGATCTGACGTCGGAGTACGCACCGGGTCGGAAGGGATGCAGAGGATGCTCCTGCGGATGCGACGGTGATTGAATGTCGGAGTACGAGCTCCTCCCCGCGTCGAAGAAACGCGGTTCCAAGCGTCCCGACGGATGGGTGACGATGGCTCCGGGCATGAACACCAAACGTCGCACTTTCACGGAAGGATACCTTCTGCAGAGGTTGCCCCGCACCAATTCGATCGGAATGAATCAGAGGTACGTCGAGAAGGTCCTGAACAACACCCGCACGCCGGAATACAACCGGGAATTCATCGTCCAGTTCGTCTACGACCATCCCGAGAGATTCATCCCCCTGTCCGAACATACC
>CAVIXF010000392.1:0-2342 GCA_963646585.1 Candidatus Gastranaerophilales bacterium HUM_1
GAGCTGTACTTGCTGCCCGAGGTGACGTAGAACTTGCCTTTGTAATAGTAAAGGTACTTAGGCCCCTCGCCTTGGTCGTTGCCCCTCTTGAGCTCGATCATGGTGCCGGACTCATCGAGGTCGCCTGACTCGACCATCTTCCTCAATCTGTTGTATTCGTAAGCGTATTCCGCTGATAGGTGATAAAGGCAATATAATTTTCACCAATTAGGGGAAAATGAGTTTCACCAATGTTGGCTAATCGTCCCTGAACAATTCCTCCTTTCCTTTCATCCTGTAGGATGGCCCGACTATCTGGAACACCCTCGAGTGGTGCAGCACGCGGTCGAGTATCGCGTTCGTGATGACCGGGTCACCGAAGACCTCGCCCCACCTGTTGAAGCTTTTGTTCGTAGTGAATATCGTCGGATGCTTCTCGTACCTCATGGATATGAGCTGGAAGAGCAGGTTGGCGTCGTCGGCGTCTATCGGGAGGAACCCGACCTCGTCTATGATGAGCACCGTGTAGGAGGCGAAGTGCTTCAGCCTCCTGGCCAGCGTGTTCTCGTGCCTCGCCTTCTTCAGCTGCATTATCAGGTCGTTGCAGTTCACGAAGTAGGTCATGTACCTGCCTTTCGCACACTCTATCCCCGTGGACACGGCGAGATGCGTCTTCCCCGTGCCCGGCGTGCCCATGAACACCACGTTCTCGCATCGCTCGATGAACCTTAGGTTCTTCAGGTCGAGCACCTCCTCCCTGTTCAGCTTGGGCTGATAGGCGAAGTCGTAGTCGTCGAACGTCTTCACGAACGGGAAGTGCGATATGACGACCATGGAGCGGTTGACCCTCTCCTGCCTGAACTCCATCTCCCTCTCCGTCAGGGAGCAGAGCGCCCCAACGAGGTCGGCGCCGCCGTTGACCTCGTCTATGAACGAGTCTATGTTCGCCCTGAACGTAGTCAGCTTCAGGGCGTCGAAGTTGTTTATGAGCTTTGTGTAGTTCGACATGGCTCACTCCCCGAATCCCTTGAACCTGGCTATGTTGGCGGCCGCCATCTCGTCTATCTGCTCGCCGTCGGCGAGCTTCCCGGAGAGCCCAGCCTTGTAGTGCTCGATCTGGTAGTTGACGCGGCCCCCCGCCCCGATCTCGTGCTCGGCCACCAGCTCGCCTTTGTGGTACACGCGGAGCACCCCGCCCCTCTCTTCATAACTCACGGTTTTTGATATAAGATATGGCGGTACGGAATATCTGATCCCTTTGTAGGCTATGGTGAAGGTGGATGGGACCTTGCAAGAACGCATCCCTTCGACATACGAGTCGAGCAGAGCCTTGCTCGGCAGGGGCCTCAGATGTTCCTTTTCTTTCGCAAAGAGCAGCGCCGGCGGCATGTCCGTCCCGGTGTTCCTCTGCCTGTTGATGTCGCGGTTCAGCGCCTTTATTATCTCGATGAGATGGGCTCTGTCCCTTATCTTCCCGTCGTAGGCGAGAAGCCACTGCGGGTATTTGTTCGACACCTCGTCCTTCCCTTTCGTCTCGGGGGTCCTGACCTTGCAGAGCCTCAGCGTGACGCCGATGTCCCTGAAGAGCTGCGTTACCGAGGGGTGTACCGTCTTCCCGCCGCCGGACACGCTCACTATCGCGGACATGTTGTCCGTGAGCACCTCCTCCGTCAGCCCTCCGAGGGCCTGGAAGGCGTGTATCAGGCATCTTCTGAAATCAGCCTCCTGCTTGAACTCCGTGTACTCAAAGTAATGGAAGCGCGAGTAGCCGAGGGTGGCGCTGAAGAGGTTGAACTCCAGCACCTCGCCGTCGACCGTCGTGAGCTTCATCGACTCCACCCAGTCCACCTGGAGCTGCTTGCCCGGGTCGGTCTCGTAGAACGGGTGCGGGGTGGCCTTCCTCGGCTCGTCGAGCAGGCGCCTGGCCCTCACGAAAGTCTTGAAGTTGTCGTATTTGCACCTTATCCCCCTTTCGTTCCTCATGAACCAGTAGGCGGCCTTGACGCTGACGCCTGGGCGCGAGAGGAGCTCCGCTATCTCCTTCTCGTGGCGGTCGAGCTCGGAAGGCTTCTTCTTCCGCGGGGCCGTTTCCTTGCCTTCGTACATTGCTTTGATCGTGTGCCTGTCCTTTCCGAAGGCGCGGGCAAGCTCACTGAAGTTTGGCACCATGTCCATAGCTTTTAGCATCGCCAGGGTGCCGATTAGATTTAGTTCCATAATCGCTCCTTTTTGGAGCGCATTATAGAACATTCCCCAAATTGGTGAATGTTATTTTCCCCTTTTTGGTCGTTTTTATGTTACCTCTATCACCGACAGATTCTACAACGGGAAAACGTGCGACAGGCTGTGGCATTACGACGAGC
>CAVIXF010000393.1:0-2324 GCA_963646585.1 Candidatus Gastranaerophilales bacterium HUM_1
GCGTGACCTTTACCGGCTGCGGGGCTGTAAGGTCTTTGTCAAGCTGGTCGATCCTGCCGTGGTTCTCCTCCGCGCAGCCAAGAAGCAGCAGAGCCGAGGCGGCGAGGGCGGCAGACCTTATGATGATGCGTTTCATTCTCATTGTCATTTAAATCAATTACCAACCGATGTTCTGGACAAGGTTAGGGTTAACCTCGATGTAGGATGTCGGAATCGGCCAGAAATAGTCCTTCAGACCGAACTTCTGCTCGTAGATGAACTTCTTGACGTAGTAGTCCTCCGGTTTCGCGGAGACCACGTCGAATCCGTAGATGCCTTTCTGGTACTCGGCCGAGGCTTCCTTCCATCTGCGCAGGTCGTAGAACCTCTGACCCTCGAAGGCCAGTTCGTTCAGACGCTCGCGGTGGATGATGGCGCGCATTCCGACCTTGGTCCTGTAGTAGCCCGGGCTGTTGCTGTAGTTGTCCCAGGCGGTCTTGACTCCAGGGATTCCGGCTCGCTCCCGGACCGCATCAATGTACTTGAACAGTTCCTCGCTGTGCGCCCCGTCCGGGCCCTCGGCCTCGTTGATGGCCTCGGCGTAGAGAAGGTACAAGTCGGACAGACGGATCATCGGCCAAGGGTACCAGTTAGTGGACGCTCCCGTGAACGAGTTGTTGCCCGTCCATGTCGCCTGGACAGGGAAATGCTTCTTCGGGAAGAATCCGGTCACAGGACCTGTCTGGTTGCCCCTCTTGGCATGAGTGCCTCCCATCCTGCAGCTCACGTAGTAAATCTGGTCAGGCTGGAGATCGTTGTAGTTGCCGAGCTGGCCGAGCCAGTTGCCGCCATCGAAGCCGAGGTAGGCGTAGTAGCGCGGTTCCCTGTCGAAGTTGAGCTTGATGGTAGTGTAGCCCTTGCGGATGTAGTAGGCGTGCTGGTCATCGCCAATGCGGAGATCCATCGGGTTGATGTTGGACCACTCCGCGTCATTCGAGATCGGGAGTCCGCGCACGGTGTAGAACTGCTCGGCGATCTTCAGCGGAACACCGATGAATATGTAGCCTCCGAGCATGTCCGTGTACCCGTTGAGGATTGGCATGCAGAGCCTATGGTACATGCTCATCTTGTCGGAAGGCGACTGGGTGTTGCCCCAGATCAGCTCGCTGTTCCACTTCTGATTGAACGCATTGCGAATGGTAAGGGTCGTCTTCAGCGAGTCCGTCATCCTGTAGGTGATGTCATCTCCCTTGTAGAGGGCAAGGTTCGCCTCCTCGCAGACACCGATGGCATCGCCGCAGGCCTGCATCGCAGCCGTCCAGCGAGCGAGTTTCTCGTCGTCGGTCTTCTCGGGGAAGAGTCTTGTGATGCCGTCGGTGTCCACCAGAGCTGCCTGCTCTGAATTTCCGTTGAACAGAGGACTGGCGGCATAGACAGCCACCTTGGCCTTGAACGAGGCGCAGACCGCCCTGTTTACACGTCCGTACTCATCGACAGACGGATTGACCAGAGGCAGGTCAGGCATGGCCTTGTCAAGGAGTTCGAGGATGAAGTCGAAGCAAGCGTCGATGTTGTCCCGGTGCACCCTCACCTCATCCACCGAAGAATCGATGGGAAGGCTTTCCCGGATGACAGGCACGGGACCCCACTTGCGCACGAGATTGAAATGGTAATAGGCCTTGAGGAAGGTGACCTCGGCAATCCACTGGGCCTTTTCCTCCTCTTCCATGTCAGGGACCCTTGAGATGTTGTCCACAAGGATGTCGCAGCAGCGGATGCCCTCGTACATCGAGGCCCAGTCGTTGGCGAACACCGAGTTCGCGGTCATGTAGCCTCTGGCTATGTTCGTCATCACCGAGGAGACGCGTGCGTAGGTGTCGGTCGTGGTTCGCCCGTAGAGATCCCAGAGCTCGTCGCTGCCCAGCAGGGACGGGTCGTAGCTCATCCCTCCGTCAAGCGTCATGTAGGAGTAGCAGGTGGCAAGGTAGCGGATGGCGGACGACCTGAGGTTGAAGGCCGTCTCGACTGACGGAAGCCCGTCGTCCGGCACGACATCAAGGAAGCTGTTGCATCCCGACGGGCAGAGCGTCAAGACCGCCGCGGCGGCGCAGACCAATGATTCTTTAATATGTTTGCGAATGTTCATAGTCAAGGATTATTTGAAGGTGACGTTCACTCCGATGTTGAGAGTCCGCTGGATAGGGTAGTTGAATCCTTCTCCGGCAAGTTCCGGATCCCAAAGCTTGAACTTGCTCCAGCACAAGAGGTTATTGCCCTGGAAATAGACACGGAGATTGTCGATGTGGAGTTTGTTGGTCAGCTTTTGCGGAAGGGTGTAGCCGAAC
>CAVIXF010000394.1:0-1312 GCA_963646585.1 Candidatus Gastranaerophilales bacterium HUM_1
CTACTATGACGGGCACAACTATTATTATAACGGCGCGTACTATACGACGCCGCCGGTCGTGGTTGCTGCTCCAGTGACAACAACGGTTGTGGCGCAGCCTGTCGTGGTGACACAGCCCGCCGCGGTGACGCAACCGCCACCTCCTCCGCGCCGGCGGGGTATCTTGAGTTTCCTCTTCGGGGATTGAGTCGTAACTGAAGCAGATCATTTCCTTCGTCGCACTATCCGTTCTCGCCGGCATCCTTGCGGGAACGGCAGGGGGCGTCAATCCTTCGGATGAAGAACTCGGAAGAGCGGCAAGCGCCGTGCCTCGACCAGTGGATTCTTTCGTAGACGGTCGTTCAATAGACGCGAATGTCTGAAACCAGGTAAAATATGCGGAAACCAAGGAAACGAAAGTGGCAAAGGATCTTGACTACGCAGTCACGCTCGAAGAGACGCTGAAGGGCAAGGATGTCGCCTGCCTGCGTGAGGCGTCGCGGACGCTCTTTCGGATTCCGCATGCGAAGGACATGACGCGGGACGAGATCGCGGACAAGATCCTCGAACTGTTCCTGCCGAATCCCGAGCGCTGGCTGCTGGACGAGATCGTGTGCATGGACGATGCCGTGGCGGACGCCCTCCACGACATGCTCTTCAAGGGGCCGCAGAGGATGTCGGCGTCCGGCGGTGAGGCGACCCGTCGGGTGCTGACCTTTCTTCGGGGGCTCTATTGGGTCAACTGCCGCGACTGGAAGGATGGCAAGGAGGCGGTCTCCTATACGTTCGCGGTTCCGGAGGAGATCCGCGCCCTCTTCGAGACGGAGGACGATTTCGAGGCAATTTGGTCGCTGGGCGGGGACATCGTGGCCTACGCCTGCAGTGCCGTGACGCTCTACGGCGTCGTCAGTTTCGTATGTTCGCTCGCGAGTTTGCCGCCGAGAAGGAGAAGCCGGACGAACTCATCGACATGTTCGTCGAGGTGCGCGACCGTCACGAGAGGTGGTATCCGGCGGGCGAGGATGAGTTTCTGTCCTTCGAGAGCGACTTCTTCTTTCTGGATATGCCCGAATGCGAGAAACTGGAGGATTTCCTTGGCGCGCACGGGATGACGGACGAGGACGGGCGCGTAGATGCGCTTTACGATGTCGTCTGCCGCCTTCAGATCGCCGTCGAGCGGCCCGGCATCCTCATGCAGGGCATACTCGACAAACTGAAGAACATGGAGGGCGAGGAGACCGGAGCCGAGTTCTGTGCCCTGTGGATGTCGCTCGTCAACCGAATCCGCCGCCGCAATCTGAACGGATGGTCTCCCGAAGAGGCCTACGCCCGC
>CAVIXF010000394.1:1322-2314 GCA_963646585.1 Candidatus Gastranaerophilales bacterium HUM_1
GCAGAAGGACAGCCGTCCGCCGGTCATCAAGGTCAATCGCCGCGCCGCCGTCGGACGGAACGATCCATGCCCCTGCGGGAGCGGGAAGAAGTTCAAGAAGTGGTGCTGCGGGATGAAGACCAAGAAGGCGGAGGCTATCAGCAAACTGGCGAAAGCGCGGCTGGACGTGTATCTGCCGATGAGAGAGAAGGCGAGCCGGTTTGTGTCGCGGCACGTCGTCCCGATGAACGGCAGGAAGGAACTTCATGCGGCGGCCGAGCGGTTCGGAATCATGAAGGACGGCGAGCCGTCCGAGATCAACGCGGAAGTCCATGCGGCCGTTGTCGGCGACTATGCGGCCATGATGGACGATCAGTTCGGGCTTCCACCCATTAAGCGGCTGATCGAACGCGACTCGAAGTTCAAGGGGGACGATGCCGAGGCGCTTGAGATGTTCAGGCAGTACCGCTACACGTGGCTGGAGGTTCTCGATGTCGAACCGGGCGTCGGGGTCACGTGCAGGGATCTTCTGACGGGCGAGACCGGATTCCTGATGGAGACATCCTTTTCGCGAGACTTAGGCGTTCGCGGAATGACGGTCTGCGCGGGCATCGGCCGACTTCCGAACGGGACGTGGATGATTCTTGGGACGATGCATCCGAGCAACTTCGAGAATCCGTCGGTCATCCTCAAGATCGTTCTCACGCATCTGTCGCTCCCGACGGAATTGCCGGTTACGCTCTCGTTCGCCGACCAGGCCCGCTTCGCGGCGGAGACCGTCAAACGCATCAACGCGAACGGGCGTTTCGGAAGCCTCAAATACGGGTACATGACATGATGGCGTGGGGGTTCGGATTCCAAAGCAGCCTTTGGCGGCACACTGAAAACACTGAAAGTCGGCCAGACCTCCCTCCGGCGGCAAGTTCAGTGCGTTCTGTGTCGGCGAAGCCGTTCAGTATGTTCAGTGGTAAAAACCGAGCAGCGACCGCGTTCGTGATGCCCGTACCGAAGCC
>CAVIXF010000395.1:0-2277 GCA_963646585.1 Candidatus Gastranaerophilales bacterium HUM_1
CGATCCCGAGAAGAACTCCAATCCCGTGATCAAGCTGGATTTCAAGGATCTAGACGTGGACGATTTCGAAACGTTCATCGGCGATTTCGAGGAGATGATGTCCACGGTCTACATGGGCTTCGAAGAGCTGAAGCGTTCTGAGTCGAGTAAGGACTCCCCCTCGCGGGGAAGCCCTCCTCTAAGAACCGTACTTGACAGTCTCCCGTCATACGGCTCAAGCCGATAATAACCCCGTTTCGCGGGGCGGTTCACACGGCGAAACTCTTATCCCTGTATCCGCGTTCGTACTTCCTGCCTTTCTGTTTGGCCTGGAAGTACTCCGTGTCGATGTAGGGATTCATCGAGTTGCGCGTCTTCACATGGCGCTTCTTCTTCACATCTATCGGTCTGAACAGGACTGATTCTTCGGTGCAGAACTCCCACTTCCGCTTGCCTCTGGGATGCCAGTATCTCCCCGCAATCCACTTCTTGCCCTTGTCTCCGTGTCTGCGCATTCCCCATCTGAACAATGTCCTGAAAAGGTACGCATCCAAATCGCCAAAGGTCTCGGAGGCCATCGATGACCTGTGGTAGTTGCACCAACCGCGGGTCTTCGGATTCAGCCTCTGGATAAGCTCGTCCTGATTCATCGCTATCCCCGAGCCGAGAACCGTCTCGGCTATGGTTTCTTTCATAGCCTTGAGCGATTCCTTCGAGGGTTTGATAATCAGCACTTTCCTGTCCTGGTTCCTGAACTTGCGGAAGTTCCATCCGAGGAAGTCGAATCCGTCGTCGATGTGCGTTATCAGGGTCTTCTCCTCGGAGAGTTCCAATCCCCGTTCCGCCAGGAACGGGACGAGAAGGCTCCTGACCTTCTCGGCGGCCTCCCGCGATTCGACCGCGACAACGAAATCGTCGGCAAAGCGGGTCAGATATGCCTTCGGCACGTTATCGGCGACAAGCCGTTCCATTCCGTTCAGGGCCATGTTCGCAAGTATGGGCGATATCACCCCTCCCTGCGGGCTTCCCTTCTCGGACGGGAACAGGCGTTCGCCGAACACGTAGCCTGCCTTGATGAACTGCTTCAGCACCTTCCTGTCCATGGGGATGTTTTCCATCATCCATTGATGCGAGAAGTTGTCGAAGCACCCCTTGATGTCTCCCTCCAGAACCCATTGGGGCCTTTTGGCGGTTGCCATCATCAGGTGTATCTGGGCCATGGCATCCTGGCATGACCTTCCTTTCCTGAACCCGTATGAGTTCGGGTCGGCGGTCGCTTCCTGTATCGGGTCGAGAGCGAGCGCATACAATGCTTGCATCGCCCTGTCGTACATCGTCGGTATCGACAGGGGACGCATCTTCCCGTTCTTCTTCGGGATGTATATGCGCCTGAGCGGTTTCGACCTGTACTTTCCGCGGTTGAGTTCGGCGACCGCCTTCGTCTTGGCCTTGTCGGAGAGCCAAAGCTCTCCGTCAACGCCAGGCGTGTGCTTCCCTCTGTTCTGTTCGGATACCCGCCTCACCGCCAACAGCTTGGCGGATTGCGAGTTCGTCAATAGGTATGAAAGACGTTTCGCCAGGGACTTGCGCCCTTCCTTGTAAGCCTTCGATATCCTGCGTTGCAAACGCCCTACGTTCTTCTCTGCCCGTTTCCAGTCTATGTCCTTCCACGGCGGGAGAGCGTCCGCTGGCCTCTCGCTTTTCGGCAACATTGAGGTATCAGCTTTCGGCATCTTGCATCGCTATCCTTCGATTATCGACCAGTGGCACGTCTGCATCCTTTCGGATTGCCCATAAGGCTATCCGGCACATTGCATGCCGGCCTTCGCTTCTTGCCACCTCCTACACCCGCTGTCCGTTCCCGCTGGCCTTTGCAGGCAGGGCACCCGGGTTATCTTTCCGGGAGGGCAACGGGGTTATCATGTTCATCAAGTCAGTTACTGCACGGAGTTAGGTCGCCACCTTTAGCCCGGGAAGGATTGCGTCCGTCCGACCATGGACTCAGGTACATCCATGGCCCCCTTCCGTACCTTTTGGTTCATGCGTTCTCCCTTTCGGGTCATTTCCGTTTTCGCATGTTGCGATTACGAGCCTTGCGGTGATTCACATTGCGTTCGACCTTCTCCGCTCACCCTTGCGGATTCCGCCGTCGGAACCCGAACATCATCCGCTTTGTCTCGGGAGCTTCATACCGACGGATTGCTCCGACAGCGTGTCCCGATAGGGTCGAGAGGGGACGAATCCTCTGGTTACTTCGCTTTTGCTTTTCACAAACCTCCTTGACGCTTCATGTCGCAC
>CAVIXF010000396.1:0-2272 GCA_963646585.1 Candidatus Gastranaerophilales bacterium HUM_1
AAGGAAGGAGGACAGCACGATGCCTAAAGGGAAGGAGACCATGACGGCCTCACAGCTGGCGAACCTCGAAAAAGGGAAGTTCAAGCCCGGCCAGAGCGGAAACCCTGCCGGGAAGAAGAAAGACCGGGTGAGGGAGCTGCTCCGACGGGTGCTCCCGAAGGAGAAGCTCAAGAAGAGCGAGGCGTTGACGGTGGACGAGATAAACACCATCGAGAAACGGATCCTCTCGCTTGAGCTGTCCGACATCCAGCTTCTGGCCAAGCTGGACGAGACCCCGGCCTACATGAAGGCACTGGCCATGGCCATCATCATCGACATGAAGAACGGCCAGACGAAGACCGTCGACCTGCTGCGCTCCCGTCAGTACGGGACACCGCAGCAGAAGGTGGACCTCACCAGCGGAGGGATGCCGCTGCACCAGAAGGAAATCACCCCGGAGCAGGCCAAGGCCGTCCTCGCCGACATAGAGGGGGAGTACTGATGACGGAACGGCAGGGAATGACCGGCAACGACGTGCGCAGGGCGTGGGCATTGCAGGACACCCTGCACTTCACCCGGTACTTCTTCAAGGAGAAGGAGAAGAAGAAGTTCATCGTGGGCGACCACCACAAGGCCATCTGCGACGCGCTCGACGAGGTGCTGGCAGGCAGATGCCGGCGGCTCATCATCAACATCGCCCCCAGATACGGCAAGACGGAGGTGGCCGTGAAGAACTTCATCGCGGAAGGGCTGGCCCTCAACCCGGCTTCCCGGTTCATCCATCTGTCGTACTCCAGCGCACTGGCGATGGACAACAGCGTCGCCATCAAGGACATCGTCAACAGCGAGGCATACCAACAGCTGTTCAGCACACGCATCAAGTACGGCAGCGACACCAAGAACCGGTGGGACACCGAACAGGGAGGGGGAGTGTACGCCACCTCCACCCTCGGACAGATAACGGGATTCGGTGCAGGAGCCGTCGACGTTCCGGGAGAGCCGTACAGGTTCGCCGGGGCAATCGTCATCGACGACCCCATCAAGCCGGAGGACGCGCTGAGCGACATCGTCCGGGAACGGGTCAACCGCCGCTTCGAGACGACCGTCCGCAACCGCGTCAACAGCAGGAACACCCCGATCATCATCATCATGCAGCGGCTGCACGAACGGGACCTCTGCGGATACCTCCAGGACATCGAGCCGGACGAATGGAAGGTCGTGAGCCTCCCCTGCGTCAAGGAGGACGGGAACGGCAAGGCCGTGGCACTGTGGCCGTTCAAGCACGACCTCAAGGAGCTGGACAAGATACGCATGGCCAACAGCTACGTCTACGAGACGCAGTACATGCAGAACCCCAAGCCGCTGGAGGGGCTGATGTACGAGCACTTCCGCACCTACCAGACGATGCCCATCGAGGCGCACCTGCCGACCAAGAAGGCGTACGTCGACACCGCCGACACGGGCGAGGACTACCTGTGTGCCATCTGCTACGACGAGTTCGAGAGCGGCTGCTACGTCACCGACATCCTGTTCACCAACAGGAGCATGGAGTACACGGAGCCGGAGACCGCCCGGATGCTCGTGCGGAACGGGACACAGGCGGTGGTCATCGAAGCCAACAACGGAGGCCGCGGATTCCGCCGGAACGTGGAGAAGCACGTCCGCACCCTCGGCAACTGGACTATGCAGTTCGAGGACTTCACCCAGACGGAGAACAAGGCTTCGCGCATCTTCTCCCATTCGGCGGAGGTGATGAACATGGTGGCCTTTCCGGAGGGATGGGAGACGAAGTTCCCACAGTACCACGCCGCGATGAGCGGTTACCGCAAGGAGGGACGCAACGAGCACGACGACGCACCGGACGCAACGACCGGACTGGTGGAGCGGTTCGGGGGCAACTTCGCGGAAATCACCGACGAGGAAGCCGAGGAGACGGAAGATGCAGTGTATTGACCCAACCGCCGACCACACCATCAACCGCCGAACCGAGCCAAGACAAACCAACAAGACAAGCCAAACCAACAAACCAACAACAATAAGGAGAAAGGAGAGCGACAATGCCGAAAATCGGAGAGATCATCAACGACAGGCCAGCCGGGGAAATCATCGGCGACCTCAGACAGAAGACCATCAGCGTCCCTGCATGGGGAGAGCTGGAGAAGGAGTACGACCCGAAGAAACATCCGGTCTACACCGACAGGAACTACACGGACAAGCCACGCAAGAAGGGCAGGATAGAGAAGATGAGCCGCATCACCTACGCCGTGCAGAAGCAGGCCGTCAAGCGCATGAA
>CAVIXF010000397.1:0-2265 GCA_963646585.1 Candidatus Gastranaerophilales bacterium HUM_1
GAGTCTGCAACCTCCGCTTCGACGACACCAACCCCACCAAGGAGAACACGGAATACGTCGAGAACATCATGAACGACATCCGGTGGCTCGGCTTCCAGTGGGGCCACGTCTACTACGCCTCCGACTATTTCGACAAGCTCTGGGACTTCGCCCTCTGGCTCATCGGAAAGGGACTGGCCTACGTGGACGAGCAGACCTCGGAACAGATCGCCGAGCAGAAGGGCACGCCGACCCAGCCGGGACAGGCCAGCCCCTTCCGCGACCGCCCCGTGGAGGAGAACCTCCGCCTGTTCAAGCTGATGAACACGCCGGAGGCCGTGGAAGGATCGATGGTGCTGCGCGCCAAGCTCGACATGGCCAACCCGAACATGCACTTCCGCGACCCCATCATCTACCGCATCATCCACATTCCCCACCACAGGACGGGAACCAAGTGGCACGCCTACCCCATGTACGACTTCGCACACGGACAGAGCGACTATTTCGAAGGGGTCACCCACTCCATCTGCACGCTGGAGTTCGTGCCGCACCGCCCGCTCTACGACAAGTTCGTGGACTTCCTCCAGGAAAAGGAAGGGCAGCACGACTACCGTCCGCGACAGATTGAGTTCAACCGCCTGAACCTCACCTACTCCGTCATGTCGAAGCGCAAGCTCAAGGCCCTGGTCGACGAGCAGCTCGTCCGCGGATGGGACGACCCCCGGATGCCCACCGTGTGCGGTATGCGCCGCCGCGGCTATTCGGCACAGAGCATACGCAACTTCATCGACTCCATCGGCTACACCAAGTTTGACGCACTCAACGACTACGCGCTCCTCGAAGCCGCCGTCCGCGAAGACCTCAACAAGAAAGCCTGCCGCGTGTCAGCCGTGATCAACCCCGTCAAGCTCATCATCACCAACTACCCGGAGGGACAGACCGAAGACCTCGTGGCCGTCAACAACCCCGAGAACGAGGCCGACGGCACACACACCATCACCTTCAGCCGCGAGCTTTGGATTGAGCGCGACGACTTCATGGAGGACGCCCCCAGCAAGTTCTTCCGCATGACCCCGGGCAAGGAGGTGCGCCTGAAGAATGCCTACATCGTCACCTGCACCGGATGCAAGAAGAACGCCGAGGGAGACATCGAGGAAATCTACGCCACCTACGACCCGGAGAGCCGCAGCGGAATGGCCGGAGCCGACCGCAAGGTGAAAGGCACGCTCCACTGGGTCAGCACCGGACACTGCATCCAGGCCGAGGTAAGGCTCTACGACCGCCTGTTCTCCGTGGAGAACCCCGGAGCCGACGAGCGCGATTTCCGCGAACTGCTCAACCCGGATTCGCTCACCGTGCTCCGCAACTGCTACGTGGAGCAGTACCTCGAAGAGAAGAAGCCCGGTGACTTCCTGCAGTTCCAGCGCATCGGCTACTTCACGCCCGACGCAGACTCGACACCCGGACACCCCGTGTTCAACCGGACGGTCGGACTGAAAGACAACTGGGCCAAGAAAAACAAATAATCACCCGAACAATAAAAAACACCATGTTCTTAGCTGACGACAAATACTTCAACGACCCGGAGTTCCGGCAAATGCTCAAGACCTACGAGGAGGGCGTGGAAAAAGGAACGCCGCCCTTCCTGGATGCAGACGACCTCACCGACATTGCAGACTACTACCGAATGACCAACCAACCGGCAATGGCCCGGGCGACGGTTGACCGGGCACTCGAACTGTTCCCGCACGCCACACTGCCGAACGTGTTCATGGCACGGAGCACGCTGATGAACGACGAGCCGGAAAAGGCAGAACACTACGTCAGCATGATTGAGGACCAGAACGACCCCGACTGCATCTGTATGCGGGCCGAGATACTGCTGTACGACTTCATGCCCGAAGAGGCCGAAGAGCTGCTCTCCGACTACTACGACGGACTGGAGGACGACGACACAGGATGGTTCATCAAGGACGTGGTGAACCTGTGCCTCGACCACGATGAAGCCGATATGGCCTACGACTGGCTAAAGAAATACCACGACAAGAAGGACGACGACTATCAGGAACTGCGGGGACGGACATTCTTCGGCCTCGGGAAGTTCAAGGAATGTGAGAAGCTGTTCGGCAAACTCACCGACCGGAATCCCTTCGAGAAGAAATACTGGAAATTGCTGGCGGACTCCCAGCTCGCACTGGACAAGCCGGAAGCGGCCCTCGCCAGCAGCGAATACGCCATCGCCATCGACCCCGACGACCCTACGGCTCTGAACCTCAAGGCATACTC
>CAVIXF010000398.1:0-2258 GCA_963646585.1 Candidatus Gastranaerophilales bacterium HUM_1
GAAGAACACTTTTTCGCCTTCGATCGGGATCTCCTGTTCGCTTGTCATCGCCCAGAACCCCTCTTCCAGGTAGTTGTGCTCCGGTGTGCTGAGCCTTGCGATGTTGGAATAGGCGCAATGATGGTTCGTGATGATGAGTCCCTGGTCGGAAATCACGCTCCCCGAGCAATAGAATCCGATTGACACGACAGCGTCGGCGACCGCCGTCCCCGGAGCCTCGTCATTGTAGATCTCGTTGGCGGCCAGTTTCAAGCCACGGGCACGCATGTTCTTTTCCAACGCCTCGTTGATGTCCTGGATCATCCACATCCCTTCATCGGCGGAGACCGCGACACTGAACATCAGCGCCGCAGCCATCATGATCATTCTTATTGCTCTCATCAAAATCCTCTATGTTGCAAAACGTAAGTACCTGTTGTTAAGGCCGGAGCCAAATCCGGTACTATTCTTCAGTGTAAATGGCGGTAAGGACCTCCCCACCGGTCAGCTTTCCGGCCACCTTGCGTACATCCTCGGCGGTCACTTTCCCGTAGGCGGCGATGCGGTCGGTGTTCGGGTCAATCCCGTTCCTCACATAGTTCATCACCTGAGAGTTCCTGTGGGACATCGACATCGCTTTCTTGACCTTGGATTCCCGCTCATTCTTGACAAGCCACTTTCTGGCCTCTTCAAGTTCCTTCTCTGTCGGGCCGTCGGCGCAGAACTCGGACACGATGTCATCAAGGTCTCCGACCAGCACTTTGTAAAGGTCAGGTCTTGTCTTGAAGGTGATCTCGGACTCGCTTCTGCCTTTCTCCCTGACACTCACGTAGGAACTGAACCTGATTGTGTACGTGCCTCCGCGGCTCTCGCGGATCTGGTTCAGAAGTCTCTGGGACAGGATGTAGTCCACGAAATCCACGACTGCCAGATTCTCCGGAGAGGGCTTTACCTTGGAGGAGAACATCCTGGTCACTGTGGTGTAAGGGTTGATCTCTTTCTTCCCTGTCATGGAATATTCCTGTGTCCCCTTGAAGGCAGGGACGCGTTCCTTGATTTTCGCCGGCTTGAAGGCCCTGTCCCCGACAGGGAGGGAGGCGATGTACTTGCGGACATATTCCTTGACCACAGTCTCGTCAAGGTTGCCGGCGATGAAGATTGTCATCCCGGCGGCAGGGTCGAACTCACGGCTGTAAACCTCTCTCGCCAAGTCCATGTCCACGCCATCCACGGCGGCGGAATCGATGTCCACCGACCACGGGTGATTGCCGTAGATGATTGAGTCACAGGCTTCTTTGAACTTCACGGCATCTTTTTTAGGCTCGCTCAGGGACTCCAGCGTCTTGTCCTTCATCTGTTGCAGAACCTTGTCCTGCGGCAGGAACGGGTCTGTCACCGTAAGAGCGGTCATGCGGAATGCGTTCTCGGCCTTTGCAGCCGGTGCGGTAGTGAAGATTCCGGCGAACCTCTCGCTTATCCTTAGGGAGCGGGAAACTTCGGCGCATTCAGGAATCTTGCCGATGGCGTCTCCGGTCACTCCGCGGAATCCGGCGTTGGCTTTGAGGAACTCCCCGGCGTAAAGAGCCGATGCGAACCTGTCCTGCGGAAGGGCGTTGTAGCCGGAGCCGAAATACACGAGCAGGGACAAGTCCGGAGTCACGTTGGCATCCTTGACGGAAGTCCAGTAAACCTTGGCTCCGTTGCCGAGGATCCATTCCTTTGTCTCCAATCCCTTGACATTCTTTTCTTTGACAATCTTTCCTTCGGGGGCGTTGACGGTGAGGTCCACCTTGCCTAATGTAAGGAATCCCGGCTTGACCTCCCGCACTCTGACTTCCTGGAGCCTGGCCTTGGTAGCCTCCAGAGACGGAACCCGGGCTGAATCCTTAGGATTAGCAAACCATGAGTAGATTTTGTCGCTTTCCACAAAGACCTTTTCGATGTAAGGTTTGACATCCTTCAAGGTGATGCCATTCAGAATCCGGGTTTGGATTTCGTGCAGCGTGGCTGGATCGGTAAGCGCTGCTCCGCTGACAAAGTTGTTGTGGCAGACGGCCACGAAATCTTCATTGCGCAGGGATTCCGCTTTCACCGGCCTGTCAAGATGGTAGCGTTTTCTGACCAGCATCCTGGCGGCCTCGATCTCATCGGAGGAGATGCCATAGTCAATCATCGCTTTCTCATTCTCCGCGTAGAAGTCAATCAGGTCCAGGAGATTTCCGTCCTTCTTGCCCAGAATCGTGTAGAGGTCCACGTAGTAGTCGCTCGATTCGGCGAAA
>CAVIXF010000399.1:0-2225 GCA_963646585.1 Candidatus Gastranaerophilales bacterium HUM_1
GAATTTACCCTTCTCAAGCCTCTGGGCTTGTGGGTGTTGGGTTCCCTGTGCTGTCGTTCCGCCAAGATTGAGCAGCGCAGGGAATTTTTTATTCTTCTTGAGCCAAAAGCAGGTGAACGCCTTGCCGGATCGCTTCCGTTCGCGTTATGCCATGAGATTCGCAATACTTCAAGAGCTTTTCGTGCAGCTCTTTATCAAAGCGCACTTTCACATCAATGTCTTTCGGGTTCTCTGCCTTTGGTCTTCCTGTTCTCGGAGACACATCTTCACCTCGCTTTCTGTGTTCCGGTAAATCCAGTATACTTTATGGAACTCAAAAAGTCAATGCCTCGTGCAAAAAAATTTTTACTGATCGCAAAATTGCGTCGAGTGCCACCCAACAAAAAAGGGTGTGATTTCAAATCGCACCCTTTTAACAAGCGCAAAAACAGGACAGGGAATAGCCCCTGTCCTGTTTCCGCTTCTTACTTCAAACTCGGCAGCTTCCCGTACTTGAGGAAGTAATCGATCGGGCTGTCTTCCTCCACGTACACCGTCCGGTTTCCTACCTTGAACGCCTTTTTCTTGGCCTGCGTCACGGCCTTTCGGATGTCCGTCCCGCTCGACGTCTTCGTGAAGTCTGCGATCACGTTTCCGCTCGTCTTCGCCGTTTTGGAGGACGGCGCAAGCGCATTCCCGCTCGTTTTCGCCGTGCTCCCCGTCTTTGCGGAAGCCTCCGGGATGACGATCTTCCCGGCCTTCGGCGTCGGGGCCTTGAGCGTCGTCTTCTTCCCGCTCCCGCGGCGGCCTCCGGAGCCGCCCGATCCGCCGTTCCACTTCTGATACCGCGCGCTCTTCTCGGTGTATCCTGCGGCAACGTACAGAGCGTCCTTCTGCTCCGGCGTAATGTCGAGACTGTTGATGTACTCCACGACCTTCGCTTTCTTGGATCCGGAAATACTCTTGCCGTTTTCGTCCTTGTCGGCGTGCATCTCCTTCGTGGCAAAGTAATAGTCGTAGTACGTCTCATAGGAAACACCCTTGGCGTAGGCGGTGCGTGCCTTGTCGTATACGTCCGCGTTGTAGGTGCGCAGCGCGTATTCCGCGCCGAACACCTCGCGGTTACACTCGCGGTAGACGATGGCGTCCATGCGGCTTTCCGCCTGGTCCTCGGTGATGTCGTACATCTCCGCGTATTCGGCGATGGCCGCGTCGTTGTCGGTCGAGAGCTCCGGGTGCGCCTTGAGATACTTGTCCACCGCCTCGCGGTACGGCTCGGCCTGTGCGATGATCTCCTTCTGCCGCTCGATGAGCTGCTTCTTCAGTACGCGGACGAGCCGGTTCTTTTCGGCCTTTGTGAGTTCCTTGTCGTTTTGGATCTCTCGGATCTGTGCGTAGTAGTCGTTCACCTCATCCCCGGCGTGAGAAACGTACTTTCGCGTGATGCCCGCTCCGATGTCGCCGTCGTTCGTGTCGTACTTGAGATCGTCCAGAAGATCGTAGTACTCACCCGTGGTTTTGTTGGTGCTCGTGCTGTCCAGCATGAACGCCTGTTTGAGCGGTGCCAGTGCCGGGGAGCTCGCTGTCGCCGACGGCGTGAGCCACGGGAGCAGAAGATCGCCGATCACGCCCGAGTACTGATCCAGGAGATAATTTACCTTCTTCGGCGAAACCTTGAACAGCTTTCCGATAGCCTTGGATAGCTCGTCCGTTTTCTCGTCGTACCGGTCCTCCGGCCGGTAGTTTTGCAGCCGGTCGCTCTCTATGTTCCCGCCGTACCAGGTAGTGCCGGGGTTGTCTGGGTTCGTGAGCTTCGTCTGCGTCCACGCGGTAGCGATATTCTGGTTGAAAATATCGGTCGGTGCAACGTTGCTTTTGACGACTTCGATCACATCGGAGAACTTCGGGTCGTTCCCCTTCGCCTTTTCCTGCGCATACGTCGCACCGGCAGAGAACACCGCCAGCGCGCGGCCTCTCGGAATTTTCAGCCAGTAGCCGTCCCCGAGCTTGAATAGGTAATAGTTTGATTTCGTCTGGTCGGGAATATCGTCCCACTCGTCATCATCCCGGTACAGCAGGCCGTTGAGCAGCTCCGGCAGTATGCCGAGCGCCGCCGCTTTGATGGCAAGAGACGCCCACGCCTTGAAGCCTTTCCGGTCGGTAATGTTTCGGACAAACTTGTCCGCGCCCTGCACGGACGGGTTGAGAAACGGTACGAGAGCCGCGGCTGGCTCTTATACAAATCT
>CAVIXF010000400.1:0-2212 GCA_963646585.1 Candidatus Gastranaerophilales bacterium HUM_1
CCTGTGGCAAGGGCGGTGACGAAGAGGTCCAGGATCCGACGGCGCTCAAAAAGATTACGATTGATTACGTTGTCGAATTGACCGAAGATTATCTGTATTTCTACGATGTGACCGCGGTTTACGGATTCGGGAATTCGGTCGGAACCACAGAAACGATAACAACCGACATTTGGTCGCTGCGTCAGGAATTGGACAAGGATGCCGTTGAACTTCCGGACAGATTCTTCTGCAAAGTCATGGCGACACCTAAGAATCCTGCCCCGGCGATTGACGAGACCAAGATCTATGCTATAGAGAAGGAATATGCCTTTTCCGTGACCGGATTGAGGAACGATGGTCAGGAAAGCATATTGAAAACGGCGAAAAATTCAGGTGGTCTGACAATCAAGGGATCCAAGGTGCAGACCTTGCTTGACAAGGGTGCCAGAACCGTCGTGGACTTCGAGTATGTAAGGAAATAGTTCCTTCGCTGCTTCCGTGACAAAGCGGTTCGGCTTTTGCCGCAAGGTGTTATGAAATTATTATCTTTGTGGCAAATTATTCGGGAACATGAGAAAGGACATCACGAATGTTGTGTTTGATTTCGGCGGGGTGGTCGCTCCGGCGGATCTTGCGGTGGTCATAGACAGGTTCAAGGCGCTTGGCTTCAAGAACGTCGAGGAATATCTCAATCTGGTCTGCCAGCAAGGATTTTTCGGAGATTTCGAGTCGGGCTTGATTGATGAGGAAGAGTTCAGGAGCCGCGTCAGCAAGGAAATCGGCCGGGAAGTCACGATGGATGAGTGCCGTTATGCCTACATGGGATTCTTCTCGACCGTCCCCGAAAGGAACCTTGACCTCTTTAAGAGGCTGCGCGCCGAAGGCTACCGTCTTTCCCTCCTGTCCAACACCAACCCGTTCATTATGGAATGGTCTTTAAGCAAGGCCTTTGACGGTCACGGCCACTCACTTGATGAGTACCTTGACAGCCTCTACGTCAGTTACAAGATGAAGGTGATGAAACCGGACGAGAGGATATTCCGTATGATGCTGGAAGCCGAAAGAGTCGCCCCGCACAGGGTTCTTTTCATCGATGACGGTCCCAAGAATGTCGAGGCGGCCCGTAAGCTTGGCATCAACGCCATCCAAGCCGTCAACGGCGAGGACTGGACCGGAGCCGTCCTTCAGACTCTGGTCTAATGATCTGCGGCATCGCCGGCGTGATGTACTTCAACACGGGATTCTATTTTTAAGAATATTCTTGAATGACTTTTCCTTTGTTATGACCTAAGTATATTCAGGTCACACTTTTCATTTTCGGGAACAACTTTTCTGTCATTTTTGTATCTTTGTGTTTGATGTCTTGGCGGCGTGGATGTCATGTGGCGCCAAGGCTTATGGAAATTCAAATCACATAAAGACCTAAGAATATGTTCGCAAAAGAGATCTACATCGCAAGGCGCAAGACTCTGCTGGAGAAGATGGCCCGGACCGCTCCGCAGGGGAAGCGTGGAATCGCCCTGTTCGTGGGTAACGTCGAAGCTGCGGCTCAGTACAAGGACAACGCCTATAAATTCCGTCAGGATTCGTCCTGGCTGTACTATTTCGGCCTCGATGAGCCACGCTACGCGGCCATTCTGGATCTTGACAGCGGGGAGGAGACCATCTTCGCCGACGATGTGGAGATCGGGGACATCATCTGGATGGGACCTCAGCCATCCGTCGCCTCAAAGGCCGCGGAGGTCGGTGTGGGAGGCTCGGCCTCTTATGGCTCGCTGAACATCGCCGTCACAAAGGCCTTGGCCACAGGCAGGAATATTCATTTCCTCCCTCCGAGCAGGTACTACAACACGATGAAGCTGGCCGCGCTGGTCGGAATCCCGAATGAGGATGTCGCGAAGGTCGCCCCTATTGACGAGGACGGCGGCAAGCATGCTTCCAAGGAACTCGTTCAGGCGGTCATCTCGATGAGACTCGTGAAGGAACAATGCGAGATTGATCAGATTGACGATGCCTGCGCTCTCGGCTACAGGATGCACACGGTCGCTCGTGAGAGTGTGAAGGTCGGGATCGTCGAGCAGGAGGTTGTCGGAAGGATGGAGGGCGTGACCCTTGGCGAGGGCTGGGGACCGTCATTCGCCACCATCCTCACGCAGCATGGCGAGACCCTGCACAATCATCTGCACGACAAGGTCATAGAACCCGGCAAGCTGATGGTGATCGATGCCGGAGC
>CAVIXF010000401.1:0-2191 GCA_963646585.1 Candidatus Gastranaerophilales bacterium HUM_1
GTTCTGGCCGCCGAGGTCTATTGCCCGGAGACAGGGATAGTTCTCAAGGAATATACCAACGAACCTGGCGTGCAGGTCTATGCCGGCAACTTCCTTGACGGCACCGTTACCGGCAAGAAAGGCGTTGCCTATGGCCATCGTACCGCCATCTGCCTTGAGTCCCAGAAGTACCCCGACACCCCGAACAAGCCTGACTGGCCGTCAGCCGTCCTCCGCCCCGGCGAGACCTACACCAGCCACTGCGTCTTCGCCTTCAGCGTGAGGTAGTTTTCAGGAATATTTTCGGATCCTGATGCGTTTGGATCCACACGGCCGGAGAGGACTCCGGCGACCTGCGCTTTGCGCCCTGCCCGGGTAAATGGTCGCCGGAGTCCTCTCCGGCTGTGTGGATCGTGCTGGATTCGGTTGTCGGGACTATGCGATTTATGCCGAAGATAATCGTGATAGGATTAAAGTCGCTGTTGAGTCTGAAAACCTCTGAAGATCAGCCATAAAGGGCTTGCTAAAGTTTCCGGATGACGTTGAGTCCGTCGCGGATGGGAAGGAGTACGGATTCGACGCGGGGGTCGGAGACGACAAGGTCGTTGAAGGCCGCGATGCCTTGGGTCTGCTTGTCTTTCGGGACTGGATCCTGCCAGAGCTTGCCGTCCCAGAGGACATCATCGGCGAGGATGAGTCCGCCTGGCCTTACGAGATCGAAGAACAGATTGTAGTAGGTGACATATTCACGCTTGTTGGCATCCATATAAACCAGATCGTAGGGTCCGTTCAACGAGGATAGAGTTTCGCGGGCATCCCCGATGTGAAGGGTGATCTTGTCTGACACTCCGGCTCTTGACCACCCTTCCCGCATCAGGTCCTCAAGCTCATCATTGATTTCAAGTGTGTCGATGTGACCGTCTTCCGGAAGTCCGTAGGCCATGCAGGTCGCGGAATAACCGGTGAACGCACCGATTTCAAGGATGCGCTTTGCCCCTGAGATTTCCACAAGCATTGTCAGCAACCTCCCTTGAACCGCCCCCGAAAGCATCCGAGGATAGTTCGTGTGGATGTTAGTCTGCTTCTCGATCCAGTCCAGAGCCTCGCTCTGGCGCGAAGAATGCTCCCTAAGGTATTTTTCTGCCGGAGATTCCATATATTCATAAAATTTGTGGCCACATACCGCCTATAGAAAGATAAGCGAAGAGGTTGTTTCAGGGTTGAATATTCTTTTGGCGGCGTCCCTTATGCCTTCCGCGGTCACGGCCTCGATCGCCTCGCGGTTCTGCTTGTCCGTGAATATGGTCCCAAGCGACATGAGGCTTTTCCCCATTGAGAGGCACTGCGACTCGCCGTTGTCGGAACTGATGGCGAGCTGCCCGAGAATCTGTTTTTTAGCGGCCTTGAGTCTGACGGAGGAATATTCCTCGTCCTGCATCTTCCGGATCACTTTCCAGGTCGCGTCCAGACATTTTTCCAAGTTGCCTCTCTCGCATCCGAGGCTGATTGTCATTATGCCGGACTCCGTGTACTGGGAGTAGGACGACTCCACACCATAGACCCATCCGTTCTTCTCGCGCAAAAGGCTGTTCAGTAGGGAGTTGGATGCCGGACCTCCGATTATGTTGCTCATCAGGATCGCCGCGAATCGTTCCCTGGTGTCGTCAAGCGAGGGTGCGAAGTTGCCGATCACGGCGTTGACTTCGTGGTTTCTCTTCTCCACCTGCCGGTTGAACGAGCATCTCGACGGGATCGGGGTGACGAGGCGCGCGCCTCCGGTCGCGGACTCTTTGGCGAACACCTTTCCGGCAAGCCTCAACACATTCTCCTCCAGTTTCTTTTCGTCTATGTCGGCCACTATGGCAAGAGCCATGTTCGTTGGCACAAAATGTTCTTTTGTGAACTGCCTCAGCTCTTTGCTTGTTATTTTCCTGACGCTTGCCACAGTTCCGAGGATCGACCTTCCGAGAGGATGACCCGCGAACAGGGTTTCCTCGAATTTGTCATAGACATCATCGGCGGGGGAGTCCTTGTAGGAGTTGATCTCGTCGATCACCACGCCTTTTTCGACGGCGACCTCCTCTTCCGGGAATGTCGGACACGTTGCCAGCTCAAGAAGCAGTGACGCGGCCTTGCCAAGGTCTTCCTTCAAGACTGTGGAATGAACCACTATCTCCTCCTTGGTTGTGAAAGCGTTCAGCTCACCTCCGAG
>CAVIXF010000402.1:0-2169 GCA_963646585.1 Candidatus Gastranaerophilales bacterium HUM_1
CGGCTCGGACATTGTGCGAGAGTGGACATCCGACGGCAATACAAAGAAGTTCAACTTGCCGAAGGGTACCTACAAGCTGGAGGAAGTCAGTGCACCGACCGGCTATGACGTGGCGAATGCCATTGTCTTCCGGATTGTAGAGGATACTGACGGTGAACTGAAACTGGAAATCCAGCAGGGTGATCAGTGGAAAAGTCCGACAAATGCCAAGATCACCATGGAGGACAAGATCACGACCAGAGACATCTCGGTAAAGAAAATCTGGAAGGGAGACACGGGCGCAGAGAATTTGCGGCCAAAGTTCATCACGGTGCATCTCTTTGGCAATGATAAGACGGAGGCATTAAATACGGTAACCATCAAACCGGATGACAACGGAGATTGGTCCTATACCTTTACCGGTCTTACAAAGTATGAGAACGGAGAGGAAATCGACTACTCTGTGACCGAGGACATTGTAACAGATTATACCGGTAAGAAGAGCGGTTCTATGGCAGATGGCTTTACCATTACGAATACCTGCAATCCGGGTCAGACGAGTGTCACCGTCAGCAAGGTGGACCTTGGCGGCCG
The DNA here is from genome assembly GCA_963646585.1 of Candidatus Gastranaerophilales bacterium HUM_1. Classification (GTDB taxonomy): domain Bacteria; phylum Bacteroidota; class Bacteroidia; order Bacteroidales; family UBA932; genus Cryptobacteroides. Next base: position 574 of record CAVIXF010000402.1, read on the forward strand.
GGAAATTGCGGGGGCGAAGCTGAAGATCAGCGGCCGGGAAATCGGCGGCGGCGAAGACATTAGCCCGATCGAATGGACGTCGGAGGACGGCGAAAGTCATGTGGTGAATCTGAAGCCGGGCAAGTATACGCTAACCGAGACGCAGGCGCCGAACGGGTATCTTGTGGCTAAAAGCATTGGCTTCGAGATCACAGGAGAAGGCAAGGTCAAGGTGAACGGCAAGACGGTCAGCGACGGACGGATCACGATGGTGGACGATTATGAAAGCCATGAGGTGAAGTTCAGTAAGACCATGGTGAACGGCACGAAGGAGCTCGCGGGTGCGGTGCTCGTGGTGACGGGCACGGAGGACGGCAGCGGAAAGCAGATTTCCGAGAGCTGGACCTCGGGCGAGACGCAGAAGGCGATCAGCCTGAAGCCGGGTACTTATACGATGGCCGAGACGCAGGCGCCGGCCGGGTATCTTGTGGCCGACAGCATTACGTTCCGGGTGACGACGGAGGGACAGCTCCTTGTGAAGAGCGGGGAGAGCTGGACTGAAGCGGCACTGGTGCATATGGAGGACGCACGGAAGCCCAGCAACGGCGGAGGCGGCGGTGGTGGCGGAGGCCACAAGGATGAGACACCGACGACACCGGCGCAGACCGAGACGCAGCCGAGCACGGAGGAGACGACCACAGTCACTGACGGCGGCAATGAGCACGGCGATTCCCGTGACGAGGTGGAGACGAATCCGGACGGCAGTGTACGCGGTGCCGGAAGAGGCAAGAACAAGAATGGTCAGAATGGTGACGTGAAGGGCGCAGGGCGCCGCCGCGGCGCACTGACCGGCGACCAGGCGATGACATTGCTCTGGGGCGTTGGCTTCATGTTCTGTGCGATTCTGCTGCTGGTATGGGTACGCAGACGGAAGGACAATAAGTAAAGTGAAAAACAAGACCCGGGCCCTGTGGGGGGCTCGGGTTTTGTCATGCGGGACCAGCAGTACACTAACTGGCAGGACACGGGGAGCGGCGGCTCGGAAGGACCGTCCTCGGAGGGACATCCACTAAACAGACTTCGTCAAGTGCGCTCTCAGCGGTGCGCAGTTTCGCTGTTTCCTTGATGGAAACAGCTCATTGCGACACCGCCGGGACCTGTAGTCCCTGTGGAGCGCACTAAAGACTCGTCTGTAAGTGGCTGTTTCCCTCCTGTGGAGGCCTTCCTTCACTCGCCGTTTTCCCGTGTCCTGGCATCTGCTGTATTGAGCATGCAGGATTAAGTGTTTTATAGATTGGTGGTTATTCTAGACATGTTGTTAGATGAGGTTGGTATAGGATAAAGGTCCCGGAGGCGAAGAACGGAGCACTTTTCATCAAGAAAAGTGCGCTCGTATCGAGCCTCTGCTGAGCGCCGTTAGCGTGAGACGCGCTGCGTCGCACGGACGCCAGACAGCAAAGCTGTCGCTAAGCCCATGCGACAAAAGCTGTCCAGCTGACGACCGGTCTTCCGGTGCCCTCGGCCAGGCCGCTGTCGGGGCAACTGCTGCGGGAACCATGTCCGAATACGGAGTATAGGAGATTTTGTCACCTTATGATATGATGATTAAAAATGCAA
>CAVIXF010000403.1:0-725 GCA_963646585.1 Candidatus Gastranaerophilales bacterium HUM_1
GTCCGCCACGCTTCGGAAGGGGCCGAAAAAGGCAAGTCTTCTCGACTCACTTTCGTCGTTACCCGAAGAAATTATGATAGAATATCCGTCATGCGAATCAACCGCTCAATCCTGCCGTCGGGACGAATCGGAATCGCCGTCAGCGGCGGATCCGATTCCGTCGCGCTCGCCTTTCTCCTCACGAAAGGCGGACGCAAGAAGAATGCGGCGGAACGCTTTGTCATCCTCCACGTCGATCATGGTCTTCGCCGCGAATCAAGGGAAGAGTATCGCTTCGTCAGGAATCTGGCCGCCCGTCTGGGCGTTCCCTTCAGGGGAACTCACGCCAAGGTCATCCAGGAGCGCGGCGAATCCCTTGAGATGGCGGCGCGGCGCGTACGGCTTGGGTTCTTCGGGAAGTGCGTGAAGTCCTTGCATCTTGACGCAATCGCCACGGGACATCATATGGACGACGTGGCGGAGACCTTTCTCATGCGCATTCGACGCACGTCGGGGCCGGAGGGTCTCGCCGGCATTCGCGAAGTCTCGCAGGTCGGCCCGATTCGCTTCGTCCGTCCCCTTCTTGATTGCCGCGACACGGAACTACGCGCCTATCTTGAGAAGTACGGCGAAGAGTGGCGCGAGGACGCCTCAAACGACGACACCGCAATCGAGCGAAACAAGGTTCGGCACGAAATCCTTCCCTACCTCGAACGCGCCTACGACCCGAAAATCGTGACGCACAT
>CAVIXF010000403.1:735-1670 GCA_963646585.1 Candidatus Gastranaerophilales bacterium HUM_1
CAATACGGCCTACTTGAAAAGTGCCTCGACCTTTTCGCGTTCAAACCGCAGATTGCGCAACTTGATCAACTTCACGTAGTCCAGTCGGTTGATGAACAAATCGGAAAGGATGGGTTCGGAAAGAAAGGCAAGTCCGTTCGTACGGGCGACGGAAATGAAATCGCCGCGCTCCGCATGATCCCGCTGAAGTTCGGGAAGCCTTTCAAGAATCAGTTTCGTCGCGGCCGTACTGCCACTCATCTGCGAATAGGATGTTCCCACACAGATGAACCCGCCTTCACGCAGATAGGCATCAAACTTCGCCCGCGAACGGTTAAGACTTTCAACAAGGGCCTTCGCCCTATCGTTCATCACGAATTTGCCGTCGAACGAAACCTTCGTGACCGTTGTCGGCTGAACCACCACGGGCTTTGCCGGTTTCGGCCGAGGTGGCCGAGCCGGCTTCTTCTTGTCCTTCGCCGCTGACTTTTCGTCCGCAAAGAGATCCGCAAGCGGATCGTCCCAGTCCGAGATTTCCGTCACGGGCTGGGGCGTTTCCACCGGTGCTTGCTCCGGTTCGACCTCGGGCGTTTTTTCAATCGCGGAAGTGGCTTCGCCTGCGGCGGGTTGAACTGTCTCCGTCGTGACGTCTGCACCGTCCTGCGTCCGCAGAAACTCACTCCACGCAATCAACTGACCCGTCACCTGGATTCCGTTGATTCGGAGCGCGTTTCCGTACCGTTCAACGACATATGGCGGTGAAATGAACTTTCCATCTACGAAAAGCAGACCGTTTCGTATGGGCTTTCCCCGCGTCACCTTGAGAGTCTTCGCCACCTCAAAGGGAACAGACGGCTGCGCCGCCATCAGGGGACGGAGCAGAAGCGCGGCAAGAATCAGAACGGTCAGTCGTTTTCCAGTCATCGAAAGAAAGAAGCCCCACGTTGCCGTAACAC
>CAVIXF010000403.1:1680-2168 GCA_963646585.1 Candidatus Gastranaerophilales bacterium HUM_1
CGTCGTACAAAATCAGTTCACCCTCACTTCGATTCCGGCGGTTGCCCTGAGGGCTTCGACAATCCGCTGGAAGGTCTTTCCGACCTCTTCGTCGGTCAGCGTTCGGTTGTCGGCGCGGAACTCGAGCGAATAGGCGCGGGAATCCTTGAACGTATCGAACAGCGTGACGTTCACGAGTTCCTTGCCGCCGTTCTTGCGAATCGTCCGCACGATCGTCTCGTGCGAGATCCCCTTCTTCACGGCAATGGCGACGTCGCGGCGAACAAGCGGGAACTGCGGCACGGCCGAGACCTTGCCCAGCACGTCCGTTCGCTTCAGGAGCGGCTTCAGTTCGAGTTCGCAGAGCGCCATTTGGGTGGTGAGGCGGTAGGGATGGCGGTTTTTCGCCGACAACGCCCCGAGAACGCCAATCGGGCGACCGTTCAACTTCACCGCAAGCGCCGCGCCCGGCACGAACGCCGGATGTTCGGCGGCGGCGAATTCAAGAT
>CAVIXF010000404.1:0-2104 GCA_963646585.1 Candidatus Gastranaerophilales bacterium HUM_1
CCTCACAGCCGTTGTCGCGCAGGAAGGTGCGGATTCTCTCGATTTTCGAAGCCCTGACTTCCCCCGTATGCACGGTGAAAATCGGGGTCTGCGGTATCGGGGGTCTATTGTCCCAGAGGCGGCTCAGTATGTCCGGGACGCTTACTACGGAGCCCGACAGGCTCATTGCGAAACACGTGCTTGTGCAGAAACCGTCTACTGCCACGATTCCGTCATCGCCGAATTGGCTGTCGAGCCATTCCGGGATGGGCACCTGTCCGGGAACCCTTGTCTTGTGCAGCTCCACTCCGCTGCCTTCCAGCTGAAGCTTCGCCTGTATGAAATATCGGCTGTCAGTCCAGAGCCCGGCGTGGTCCGCCGTGATGACGATGTCTCCGGCCTCGCCGGTGAAGCCGCACAGCCACTCCACCTGTTTCCATCTCTCGGCAGGATATTCGCTGTTGTGCGGGTCGGAGCCGGTGATCACCACCGCGTCCCATCCCTTGGAGCGCATCATTTCGCGCAGCGCTCCGATTCTGTCGGTATAGATGCTCATTTTTTTCGAGATAGTTACAGACAAATATACTATTTTTGTCATTTATGAGAATCGGAAACATAGATCTTGGAGAGAAACCGCTGTTTCTGGCTCCGATGGAGGATATCACGGACGCCTCTTTCCGCCTGCTCTGTAGAGAACAGGGTGCGGATATGGTCTATACCGAATTCATCCCCTCCGACGGACTTATCCGGGATGCATCCAAGGCGCTCTCGAAGATGTGCACTTTCGAGCAGGAGGCTCCGGTGGGGATACAGATATACGGGCATATCCCCGAATCGATGGTGGAGGCGGCCAAGATGGCCGATCGGGCGGTGGAACTCGTGGGTGGCCACGGGGCCGACGTGATTGACATCAACTTCGGCTGTCCGGTGACCAAGATAGCTGGACGCGGCGCCGGATCCGGGATGATGCGATATCCCGACAAGATGGTCGCAATCACCAAGGCCGTGGTGGATGCCGTGGACAAGCCTGTCACCGTCAAGACCCGCCTGGGCTGGGATGAGGGCTCGAAGATAATAGTCGAACTTGCCGAGCGCCTGCAGGACGCGGGCATCAGCGCGCTGACCGTGCATGGCCGCACGCGCTGCCAGATGTACAAGGGCGCGGCGGACTGGACACTCATCGGAGAAATCAAGAACAACCCGAGGATGCACATACCGATCATCGGCAACGGAGACATCACTGACGGAGCATCGGCTGCGGCCGCCTTCGACAGATATGGGGTGGACGGGATAATGATAGGCCGTGCCACGTTCGGGCATCCGTGGATATTCAGGGAGATAAAATATTTTCTCGAACACGGCGAGAAGATGCCGGAACCGTCCGTGCGGGAGAAGGTGGAACTGGCGAAGAGCCATCTGTCTCTGTCTCTGGAACATAAAGGGGAACCGAGGGGTATCTACGAGATGCGCAGGCACCTGTCCTGCTATTTCAAGGGGCTTCCGGATTTCAAGGAGACGAGGATGAAGATGGTGACCACTCTCGACGGGGACGAACTCTTTTCGATTTTGGATTATATTTGCGAGCGATATGACGATTGACAGGATTCTGCTTTTTCCGTACTACCTGAGCCTCAAGCTCCGGGACGGCTTCTACAAAAAACGCGCGGACGGTTTGTTCACTCCGGAGGTGCCTTCCGTCTGCGTCGGAAACGTCACGGCCGGCGGAACGGGAAAGACTCCGCATGTGGAGATGATTCTGCGGATGCTTCTTGAAAGTGCCGAGTGGAAGGACAGGCACGTCGCCATGCTGTCCCGTGGCTACATGCGTGAGAGCAAGGGCTTTCAGCAGGTCGTGAGCGATGGCGGCGCGGCACTTTTCGGAGATGAACCGCTACAGATAAAAAAGAAATTCCCGGAGGTCACCGTAGCCGTGGACAAAAACAGGGTGGAGGGCTGCACGCTCTTGTGCGACCCGTCCAGGCTTGGAGGCAGACGCTATTCCAAGTGTTGGAACAAGGAGTTCCCGGCCGCGGAGTACATAGTGCTGGATGATGCCTTCCAGTATCGCAAGCTCCGCCCCTCACTCAACGTGGTGCTGGTGGATTGGAACCGCCCTGTCTCCAGT
>CAVIXF010000405.1:0-2102 GCA_963646585.1 Candidatus Gastranaerophilales bacterium HUM_1
ATTTTTGTACAAATATTGCTCTAAAGCCGTGGGAAAGTTCAAGGACCTCTGGAATGCCGGATCGGATGGCAGGGACGCCGAAAAGCGCTCCTTCTTTCGTTATGCCATCTGCGCCACCGCCTTCTTCGTCGTCATGGTTGGTTTTGTCAATCAGAACAACATTGTCCGCTGGGTCAAGGCTGGCTTCGAAATCCGCAGCCAGAAGAGGCAGATCGAGAGGTACGGCGCCGAGATCAAGGACATGGACCGTAAGATTCACGCCTTGACGCACAGCAAGGATTCCTTGGAACAATTCGCCCGCGAGAGCTTCGGATTCGCCGAACCCGGCGATGATGTGTACATCATAGAAAAATAATTTACATGAACATGGACTTTCATTCTCTTCTGGCGCAACCGCGTCAGAGTTGAGGTTGAGTATTTCATCGCCCTGTGTGGGATTCCTCTGCCGCAGCTCTCTGACTTCGGAGAAGGCACGGGATTGACCCGCGAAGAACTGTTCGCCCGTCTGCGCCAGATTTACAAGGCCATGACTCCGGAGGATGCTCAGAAGGTGAAGGACATAGAAAAGATCACCAACCATGATGTCAAGGCCGTCGAATATTTCATAAAGGAGAATTTCAAGGCTTTGGGAATATCCCGTTGGCAGGAGTTCGTCCATTTCGGCCTGACCTCTCAGGACATCAACAACACGGCTCAGCCGCTGATGCTGAAGGAAGCACTTGAGAATGAATATATTCCTGCGCTGAAAGAGGCGATTTCCATCCTTGCCGCCGATGCGGAGGCTTGGAAGGATGTCCCGATGCTCGCCAGGACCCACGGTCAGCCGGCCACTCCGACAAGGCTCGGGAAGGAGTTCTATGTCTTCGTCTCAAGGCTTGAGGAGCAGCTCCGCCAGTTCGGCCAGCTGACTTGGCCCGCCAAGTTCGGCGGCGCCACCGGCAACATGAACGCCCACAAGGTGGCCTTCCCGGACATCGACTGGCTGGCCTTCGCCGACACTTTCGTGGCCTCGCTTGGACTTAACAGATCCTTCCCGACCACCCAGATCGACCACTACGACAACCTTGCGGCCATTTTCGACTGTCTGCGCCGCATCAACACGATTCTGATCGATCTCTGCCGTGACATCTGGACCTACATCTCCATGGAGTATTTCCACCAGCAGGTCGCAAAGAACGAGGTGGGTTCCTCGGCCATGCCTCACAAGGTCAACCCGATAGACTTCGAGAACGCCGAGGGCAATCTCGGCATGGCCAACGCCGTGCTGACATTCCTGTCGATGAAGCTTCCGATTTCCAGATTGCAGAGGGATCTGACCGACTCGACCGTGCAGCGGAACATCGGAGTCCCTGTGGCTCACGGGATGATCGCTCTAGCCTCATTGAAGAAAGGTCTTGGCAAGTTGATTCTGAACCGCCCGGCCATCGATGCCGAACTGCACCGCAACTGGGCCGTGGTGGCCGAGGCCATCCAGACCATCCTCCGCCGCGAGAACTACCCGAATCCGTACGAGACCCTGAAGAATCTCACCCGCACCGGCGCCGCCATAGACGAGAAAACCATCGAGGACTTCATCGGCACCCTCGACGTGTCCGACTCCGTCAAGGAAGAGCTCCGCGCCATCACCCCGTGGAACTACACCGGCTTCTGATGGGTCGTCCCTGCCACCTGCACTTCGGATCGGTGATATCAGGTGATCGGCAAAGCGCGGAGATGAGCCGCCTGCTATAGTATCAGCAGAATGGCGAAGACGTAGAGCATGAAGCCTTGGAAGCGGAGACGGCTTTTGGTGCTGTGATGAAGCATCTCTTCGGTCGGGTCGTCGCCGGTCATCTCAAGCAGGGTCTCATCCGACGGGATTCGGCTGTGGGAATATTTCCGGATAAGCTGGCCGTCGTTGAACCATGTGGCTCCGCCGTTCGAGCGGTTGAGGGTGACGAGCGTTTTCCGATCGGCGAAATATGTCGAACCGGCAAGCCGTGAATGCACATCCGGCACGATCACGGGCAACTTGTCAAACTGTTCCTTTGTGGATGAGACCAGCAGCAGGGGAGTGAACCCGGCGGCCTTCGCCCCGTCAAGAGCATCGGCTATTCTGGTCC
>CAVIXF010000406.1:0-2091 GCA_963646585.1 Candidatus Gastranaerophilales bacterium HUM_1
CGATAGGCGATGCTTAAACATTTGATTGACCGTCCGATAACCGTGACGATGATAACCCTTGTCATCGTCGTGCTGGGCATTGTCAGCGTTCGTCTGCTGCCGGTGTCCCTGATTCCGGACGTGGACATCCCGTACATCACGGTTCAGACCACGTCCTCGGATCTTTCGGCCAGGGAGATGGACGAGACTGTGCTGAAGCCTCTGCGTCAGCAGCTTATCCAGATCAATGCTCTGGAGGACATCGTCAGCGAGGCCAAGGACGGGAGCGGAACAATCAGGCTCACGTTCAATCACGGGGCGGACATCGACTACCTCTTCATCGAGGTCAACGAGAAGATTGACCGGTCGATGTCAAGTCTTGGCGACATCGACCGCCCTAAGGTGTTGAAAGCCAGCGCTACGGACATCCCGGCGTTTTTTGTGAACATCACCTCTCCGGTCGCTGAGCCTGCCAAAGCTCCGGCCCTTCGGCCGGTTGGTGAGCCTGCCGAACCACAGGGATCGGATGACAATGACCTGTTCCCCGTAAGCGAGGATTTCTCACGGATGAGCCGCTTCGCCCGTGATGTCATAAGCAAACGCATCGAGCAGCTGCCCGAGGTTGCGATGGTGGATGTCAGCGGCCTTGTCAGCGACGAGATCCTCATCATCCCGGACGAGTCCAAGCTGCTCCAGATGGGGATGACGATGTCCGAGTTCGAGAACTGTGTCAAAAGCTCCAACATCCGTCTGGGAAGCCTCACAATTCGTGACGGAGAGTACCGCTACAACGTCAAGTTTGACTCCCGAGCCTCTTCGGGCGAGGACATAGCCAACCTCTGGTTCAAGAAGGAGGGCAGACTCCTGCAGATAAAGGATGTGGCCGATGTGATTGTCCATCCGGCCAAGAGGACGGGTCTTGTCCGCTCGAACGGAGAGGACGCCGTGTGCTTTGCGGTCATCAAGCAGAGCGAGGCGAAGATGTCAGACCTGAAATCCGCCATGAACGGTCTGATGGACAGTTTCAAGCAAGACTACCCTCAATTGAGGTTCGAAATCACAAGAGACCAGACCGGACTTCTTGAGTACACCATCAACAACCTGGTTCAGAACATAGTGATGGCACTCCTGCTGGCGAGCGTCATAATCTTCCTCTTCATGAGGGACTTCCGGTCTCCTGTGCTGGTCATCATGACAATGCCTGTGGCGCTGGTCTTCTCGATGCTCTGCTTCTATGCCATGGGCTTGACCATGAACATCATATCCCTTTCAGGCCTTCTGCTCGGAGTCGGAATGATGACGGACAACACGGTCATTCTTGTGGACAACATCACGGGTCGCTGGCAGCGTGAGGGAGACCTGCGCTCCGCCGTGCTTGAGGGGACGAGAGAGGTGAAAGGGGCGATGCTGAGCTCCGTGCTGACAACCTGTGCGGTGTTCATCCCGCTGATTTTCCTGAGCGGCATCGCCGGGGCGATGTTCTATGATCAGGCGATGTCGGTGACAATCGTGCTGCTGACCTCGTACATCGTGACAGTGCTAGTGATTCCTGTCTACTATTACTGGTGGTACAAAGGCTCGGACGGTTTCCGCCCGAGCCCCTTGCTGGAGAAAATCAATTTCGATGAGCCTATCCGCCGCTGGGATGACAGATGCATGGAATGGTTCATCCGTCACAGACCTGTCGCCTGGGGGCTGCTGGTCTTCTCCGCAGTCGGACTGACGGTCTGTTTCGCTGCCATGCCCAAATCCCGTCTGCCGGAGATGACCCAGACGGACGCCATAATGAAAATCGACTGGAACGAACACATCTCCGTCGAGCGCAATGCTGAACGTGTCAAGGAATTGGAGGGGAAGCTGGCGGACGGAGTGGACCAGATGACCGCACTTGTAGGCTCCCAACAATTCATCCTGAACCACAGCGGCGACCAAGGCATCAGCGAAGCGTCTGTCTATGTGGCATGCAAGGATGCCCGCGGTCTGAAGAAGGTTCTGGAAAGGCTGAAGGGTTTGATGGGGGAGGAGTATCCGGAGGCGGTATATTCCTTTGAAGCTTCAGGAAACATCTTCGACATGGTTTTCGCCCGGGATGAGGCGACTCTGACGGCTCGC
>CAVIXF010000407.1:0-2080 GCA_963646585.1 Candidatus Gastranaerophilales bacterium HUM_1
TATTGGTGTTGTTATTGACGATCTTCTTCGCGGGGAGCTTATTCATAGCGGAGGAATCGAGAGTATGTGCGAGGGATACGCCATACTCTGCGAGAGAGTCCTGCAATTCATCGGATTTCATCGAGGTGAGAGCCTGCGAACGGAGAGAATCCAGCGTAGATGTCTGGAGCGGGTCAAGGCGAACCGCCATCATCATGGCGAGGCTCGAGTACTGGACGGCAGTTGCCTCGCCAAAGCTCAGCTTGCGGACCGTATCGGCAGAACCCTCTTCCGTAAAGGAGCTGTCGAGATCGCTGTCAGCCAGCAGGCTGGACGAGAAACTTGCGTCGGAAGAGGAACTGCTGAGAACCTCGTAGATGTCGGGCAGAGCGGCGGACACTGCCGACTGGAACGCGCTCTGCTGGGCAAACGCCGAGTCCGGACGGCTGGCGTTGTATCCGTCCACCGCGTTCTGTGCCAGCTCGAGCATTTCTGCCTTCTGGGTGTCGTCAGCAAAAGCATAGGTAGAGCTGTTATAAAGAGGGATAACGACATAGTTGATATAGTACATGTCATTCTCGATGTAGTTCGTCAGGTCGGCGTCCGAGACGGGGGTCTCGCCGTCCGTGCCATAGATCAGATCCAGCAGGGCATTGCTCTTGAGCAGGATACGCTCGAAACGCTTGATGGTCTCGAGACCAATGCCGTTGGCTTTGTAGGTGTCGCCGTACTGCTCCATCAGTTGTTCAGCATAGCTGTCGGCCTGTGCTTCCTCGGTCTCGGTCAACTGACCGCCCAGCTCGTTGTAACGAGTCTCGACAGCGGCATAGCTTTCGAGGTTTTTGAGAGTCTGCTCCGCGACATAATCACGGACGGTAGCGGTTTCTTCGGTATCGGTGTCGATGGTGATCGTCTCCTTTAGGAAAGACTTGACATTGGTCGTGTCCTGATCGCTGGAAGCAAGGTCGGCAGCCTTCTGATAAGCGTCGAACTGTGCCAGCAGATACAGACCGGAAGTGATCTCAACATCTCCGATCTTGCCTACGGTGTCGGGTGTGGAAATGACACAGCTCGCCAGACCGACGGTCAGTGCCAGTGCGCAGAACAGCGCAAGGATTCGTTTTTTCATAGTGATACTCCTATCATTTATTTTGGGGAGAGTGAGACTCTGCCTGGATCTCTCCCATCGCTTTCAGGATGCTTTGCAATAGCTCCAGAGGCTTTTCATTTGGTTGAAGTGTGACCGAGAGATACGGCTTTGTGCCCGCTCCGGCGGTGACACGACCGCTGAAAGCCACCAGAAGCCCACGGATCATGCCAATGTCCAGTGTCTCCACCTGAAGCACCAGCGTATCCTTCTTCTGAGTGACTTCGTATACGCCGACTCCGGCGGCCTGCACACGGACGAGCGAGACGTTCACAAGATCGCTGACCGACGGCGGCGGATCGCCGTAGCGGTCGATCAGCTCGTCCAGAACATCGGCGGCGTCCTCAGGGGTCTGGATTGCGGCGATGCGCTTGTAGGCTTCGATCCGTCCCGGACCGTCCGCAATGTATTTTTCAGGGATGAAAGCGTCCACCCGCAGATCGACAAGGCATTCGCTCTTGTCTCTCTGGATGGGTTCTCCCTTGGCACGGGCGATCGCTTGATTGAGCATTTTCACATAGAGGTCGTAGCCGACTGCCTCCATGTGTCCATGCTGGCTGTGCCCCAGCAGGCTGCCCGCACCGCGGATCTGTAAATCGCGCATGGCGATGCGGAAGCCCGAACCGAAGGCGGTGAACTCTCGGATCGCGGACAGACGTTTCTGAGCGATATCCGACAGCGTCTTGTCCCGACGGAAGGTGAAGTAGGCGTAGGCCTTGCGTCCGCTTCGACCGACCCGACCACGGATCTGATACAACTGCGCCAGCCCCATCCGGTCGGCATCCTCGATGATGAGGGTGTTGCAGTTCCGCACGTCGATGCCGGTTTCAATCAGGGTCGTGCAGACCAGAATGTCGATCTCGCCGTTCAGAAGGTGCTGCCAGACGGGGTTCAGCTCTTCTTCGGTCATCTTGCCATGAGCAATGCCGACCCGCGCGCCGGGAACCATCCGGC
>CAVIXF010000408.1:0-2072 GCA_963646585.1 Candidatus Gastranaerophilales bacterium HUM_1
ACGTAGGCGTAAGGCTCAACGGCCTTGAATCCGCGGTACTTGACCATCAGGCGGGACTTGAGGGTCAATGGGTTGAGGACTTCCTGGTAAGGGTTGACGCCGTAGGACTTGTGGGTGAACTGGAGTCTTTCACGAAGGGAAAAACGCCAGTCTCCGGCATCAACGCTACCAGTCACGTTCGCTGACAGTCTGTGCCTTGGCCGGAACTCTCCGGAGGAGTTGCCGTAGTGGCCGATGAATGTGTACTCAAATCCGGTCTTCAGATGTTTGTTCAGCTTGTAGGACGCTCCGAGGGAGAACTGGTTTCTCTCGATTCCGGAGAAGGAGTCCTTCGAGCGGACTTCGTACTCCGCGTTCAGATGGAAGCCTTTCGCGACCTTCCAGTCCAGGGCGGCGGAGGCGCGGCCGTTGACATCCTGAGCGGAGGCTTCTGAACATGTCAGAGTCAGCAATGCCAAAGCGACCGCGGCTGTGATTTTCGGGAATATGTTCATAATGTTCATAAATTCTGGTTTTCAATAAATTGCTTGTTTCTCACAATGGTGTCCAGCGATGTGTCGGCGGACGATTCGGTGTTGTAGTAAACCTTGATGTAGGCGGAATCCTTGAGGAAGTCGATGTTGCCGACGGTGATGTCAACCGGCTTGATTCCGCAGCGTTCCTCGATGTCCTTGAAAAGCTCGCCGCGACGCTCCGGCACAATCAGGTCGATCCTGTCGTAGAGAATGATCTTCGAGGCGGATTTCCTGAGGCTCCGGCTGCTTTCCAGCACAAGAATCAGGATGATCGACAGCACGTTGGCGGCCACTACAACAAGCAGGTCCCCGGTTCCGAGAACGTAGTGCGGCGTGTTGTCCACGATGCCGGCGACTCTGAAAAGCGGGGTCAGTCCATTGACCGCAGCGATGGCTATGATCACGAACAGGTAGGTCATCTCGCGGATTGGAACGGTCTCGGTCCTGTAGCGGATCACACCGAAGATGGCGAAGAGTCCGAGTGTGAGTCCCACCCCGACATCCACCCTACCCATCGCGTAGAGCAGCAGGAGCATGGCCGAGGAGAATGCCGTGAATGTGAACACATACTCCTTCCTGCGGCTTTTAGGATAGTACAGCAGCCTGACTATCACCCAGCAGGACAGCAGGTTGAGGAAGAATCTCAACGCAAGTTCCGTAAGGCTCTGCGCGGTGCTCATCACCGGGTCGGTGAGGGACTGGATTCCAAGAAGCTCGCTTTCGTCTAAAGCGGGCGGAGTAATACCGGATTGTAACATTTGATGTAAAAGTTTTTGTTCAATTTGTCAATATGTCTGATTTTCTGCTTGAACCGGCCAGCGGTCACACCGGAGTCCGTGAGAACGGTTCCTATGCAGTACTTGCTGATTCTGTAGTGTTTGACCCTGCGCTCCAGAAGGATCTCCTTCATTTCGCTGCGAAGTCTGCCGTCCTGCTTGAGTTCGATGATTACGGCTGCGTCCAGACCGGCCGTGGCCTCTGTCCTTAAATTTCTGAAAGACACCGAGGTGTCAATCGTAAGACGTTCCGTAAGCTCCTTGTTGACCAGGGTGATCCGGTTGAACGAGGTCTCAACGGAAGGGAAAACCTCGTCCGCGCGGAAATCGGAATGGGAGGTCAGCCAGAGACATGCGTCGGGGTTGTCTCTGAAATCCGTGAAGTCGCCCGGAGGCAGTTCCATCCGCTTCTTGCTGGTCCTCGAATGGTTGTTCTTTTTCTTGACCTCAAGGAAGCATAGTCCCGATCCGCGGTAAACTCTTGTCCGGATCTTCTGCCTGACCAGCTTCCCTCTGCGGTGGTCCGTGAACATCTTAAGATCCAAAGTGTCGAAGTAGATGCTGTCGTAGGACTGCATCCGTTTCCCTTCTGTCTGGAACGCAAGGTAACCGTGGTGGAGAGCATCTCCAAGAATCTTCTTGAGCATCTGGGTGTCGGTGACGAACTTTGTGTCTATCCTGTTCATCAGCTTTATGGAGTCCATGCGTTCAAGTGAGATCGGCTCGAAGCGGTCCAGAAGAGCGTCGTCAATCACCGGAGGCTGCGTAGGAATATTCATAG
>CAVIXF010000409.1:0-2060 GCA_963646585.1 Candidatus Gastranaerophilales bacterium HUM_1
CCCAAAAGCAGATCCCGTACCCCTATTGTACGATGGCGATTATATCATATTTCCCGGAAAAGCGGAATAGATTTTAACAACATTTTGGGCGGAGTTTTTGTGATGATTGACCAAAAAAGGGAAAACCTGCTGAACCTTGCACTCGATGCAACGGAAGTCGAACGGCGGCTGCTGCCGGAGCTGGCGGCGGGGTATAACGCGTCGGACCGGACGTGGGAAGTGATTGTGCAGGATCAGGGGGATCTTTCGTTTTTTCTGGAACAGGGGGTGCGCGTCACGCTGCTGCTGTTTCAATATGCGATTCTGCTGGTGCCGGAGTCGCTGATGGATTATGTGACGGGGCTGCCGCAGATTACGTATCTGGAAAAGCCAAAGCTCCTGTTTTTTGCAGATGCGTTTGCGCGGAGTGTGTCCTGCATTACGCCGATGCAGGAGGGGATTTCGGGACTGTATGGGGACGGGGTGCTGCTCGCTTGCATTGATTCGGGCGTGGATTATGCGCACCCGGATTTCCGTGATGCGGACGGGACAAGCAGAATTGCACTTTTGTGGGACCAGACGGTTCCGGGGAATCCGCCGATGGGGTATTCACTGGGGTCGGTGTATACACGGCGGCAGATCAATGAGGCTCTTGCGGCGGATACGCCGGAGGAACGGTTTTCGCTCGTACCGTCCCGCGATGTGACAGGGCATGGGACGGCGGTGCTGGGGATCGCGGCGGGAAATGGGCGGTCCTCGGCGGACGGCTCGATGCGGGGAGTGGCACCGGAGGCGACGCTTGTTGTCGTGAAACTTGGAAACCCCGATCCGGCGGATCTGCCGCGAACATCGCAGTTGCTGCAGGCGGTGGATTTCTGCGTGAGGTATGCGCTGCTGGTGGAGAGGCCGCTCGTCATTAATTTAAGTTTCGGAAATAATTACGGGTCGCACAGCGGGGGATCACTGCTTGAGACGTATCTTAATGCGGTGTCGAATCTCGGACAGAACGTGATCTGTGTTGGGGCGGGGAATCAAGGGGATGCAGGAAGACATTATGCGGGGAATTTGAAGGCGGATCGTGGAGCGGCCAGTCAAACGCAAACGATACACGCGATGTCTGATCTGGTTGCGTCTTCTGCGGTCTCGACAATTTCTAATCGAACGATCCACACAATATCCGCACTGCCCAATCCGACTACTCAGTCTGCAGTTTCGGCAACGGCTGACCGGGCTCTCTCCGTCGAATTTCAAGTCGGCGCATACGAATCTTCGTTCAGTCTCCAGCTCTGGAAAGTTTACGGGGATGAAATCTCGATCGAGCTGATCTCCCCCGGCGGCATCCGCTCCGGCGCTCTCTCTCCCGTCCTCGGCACGGCGCGCCTGACGCTCGGTCCGACGGAACTTCTTCTATTCTATGGCATGCCTTCCCCGTACAGCCAGGCGCAGGAAATCTACCTGACCTTCCAGGGCGCAGGAAACCAGCTCTCCGTTGAGAGCGGCATCTGGACCTTACGCCTCACCCCCGGCCGCCTCATCTCCGGCTCCTTCGACCTCTGGCTCCCCGGCGGAAACGCACTCGGCACACAGACCCGCTTCTTCTCCCCCTCGACCGACACCACCCTCACCATCCCATCCACTGCCCGCTCCTCCATCACCGTCGGTGCCTACGACCCGCGCCTCTCCTCCTACGCCAGCTTCTCCGGCCGCGGCTACACCCGCCTCCTCCACGAAATCAAACCCGACCTCGCCGCCCCCGGCGTCAACATCCCCGCCCCGCGCTCCGGCGGCGGCTACGCCTCCTTCACCGGAACCTCTTTCGCCACCCCCTTCGTCTCCGGAAGCGCCGCCCTCATGATGGAATGGGGAATCCTCCGCGGAAACGATCCCTTTTTATATGGAGAAAAACTAAAAGCCTACCTCATCTCCGGCGCCAAACCCATCGCCTCCGAAACCGAATACCCGAACCGGCGCGTAGGATGGGGCGCACTGTGCCTTGGCGCAAGTCTGCCGGAAAAATAGTCCAAATAAAGTGGTCGAATCCGGCCACTTTGGAACTGCATATCAGCCGGAAAAGCATAAGG
>CAVIXF010000410.1:0-2059 GCA_963646585.1 Candidatus Gastranaerophilales bacterium HUM_1
TCATGGATTCCACGGCGATGGATCCCCCGTCGACGTCGAACGTGACGATGACGTTCTTATCCGAAGGCGTGGGAACGTCGGAGCTCCACAGGGCCTTGAACGTCATATCGCCGGAGACCGTGACGGTGTTCCCAGGCTGGTAGGTGACGTTGTTGCAGCTCCATCCCATGAACGTGTATCCGTTCTTCGTTCCGTCGTAGGACGGGAGGGTGAAGGACGATCCGTTCTGGACGCTCTTCGTCGAGACCGTCAGGGAACCCCCGTCGGTATCGAAAACGATATTGTGCGTGATGACCGGCTGGGTGTTCTCCGCCCAAGACGCCACGAGGGTGAAGCTGCTCGTCACCGGCGTGTCGAAATCGTAGACCGAGCCGTTGCGCAGCCAGTTCACGAACGTGTATCCGGATCTGGTAGGCTTCTCGGGGACGGAGGCGGTGTTCCCGGATTGGATGGTCTGCACCGGGACGGACGATCCGCCTTTGGAATCGAAGCTGACCGTGTAAGAAACGGTGGGCGTGGAGACGAGGGTCCACCCGGCGTAGAGCGTCATGGATTTCGTGACCCCGGCGCTCCAATCCATCGGAGTGGTGAGGGCCTCGTCGCAATACCATCCGTCGAACCTGTAGCCGGTCTTCACGGGATCGGTGGGTTTCGATGCGGTGACGTTGTAGGCGGACTGCTGTATCTGGGAGACGGACGATCCGCCCTCGGAGTCGAACGTTATAACAGGGAATCCGAGGACCTGGACCTTGTAGATCTCGACGGTCGTACCCTTGGGGTTGGTCGTGGTCTGAGTCACGTAATAAGTTCCCTTGTCGGAATATGTGTGCCTGGGGTTCCATTCCGTCGAGATGGCGCCGTCGCCGAACTCCCATTGGATGGTCTGGGCGTCGGAACCGTCGAAGACGAACTGGAGCGTGTAGGAGTAGAACTCCCCGTAATCCTTGTCGTATGCCTGTTCGGCATCGCCGTCGCCTATGGCGAATGGGATCGCCAGGAAAGCGGCGGCTATCATGATCGCTATTATTCTGATTTCAGATTGCATAAATGATCGCACCTCCGGAAGGAGAGGATGTGAATTCGAGGGACGAGATGACCGTCACCGTGAACGACTTGGTCGCGGATGTGTATCCGGACTTGGAGAAGGTCAGAGTGACATTGTACTCGCCCGTTTGAGTTGGCGTTCCTGAAACGGTGGTCCCCGTGGCGGACAGCCATGAGGCTCCGCTGATCGAAACCGAGCATCCGTCGACGCTGACCGTCGGGGAGAAGGACCAGTAGTTGCCCGCGACGGCGTAGCTGTCCGGTGTACCCGAGACGGTGATGTTCGCCTGCTTCCATACCGCATAGAGGAGGGTGCTGCCGTATCCGAACGAATACGACGTTCCCGCCGAGTAGGATGCGGACGTGGCGGTGCTCGATGTGGACCATCCGAGGAACTGGTATCCCGATCTGGTCGGGACGCCGGTCGGGAGCTGGATGCTCTTGGTCTTGGTGCTGTCCGTAGTGGATATGGACGAAGGAGCGCCGGATCCGTTGTTGGCGTCGAACTTGATCGTGTAGCTGTACGTGTACACGGTCGTGGACGTCATCTGCGCTGCCGGGTAATAGCTGGTGCTCTTCGTCACCGTGACGGAATCTCCGAGGGCCGTCCCGTACAGGGAAGCGGCCATCTGGTAATGGTTGGACGAATAGGTGGTGGTGTACGTGTAGTTCGCACCGGAGCCGTTTTCAGAGGATTTGCCGTACCAATCGACGTCGATGGTGGTCCCCGATGCCACGGTATACGTTTTGCTGTCGGCCGTGATGTTCGAGGAGTCCACATTGAGCATCTTGAAGCTGGCCCAGTTCCCCTTGTAGATCGTGACCGTGTAATTGGTCACGCTCTGCTGCCACACGGCGTACAGGGTCTTGGAGCCGTTGTACGTGACCGAGATCGTATCCCCGGAGGAGTACGATGCCGAAGTGGCGGTGCTGGATGCGGACCATCCGAGGAACTGGTATCCGGATCTGGTCGGGGTCCCCGACGCGACGGTGAAGGTATGGCTGGAAGTAGACG
>CAVIXF010000411.1:0-2043 GCA_963646585.1 Candidatus Gastranaerophilales bacterium HUM_1
CCTTGATGTCGTCGCCGACGGTGACGGAACTCTTTTCAAGCCCGACGCTCAGCTTCAGGGTGATAACAGCGTCATCCGCGCCCTTCATCTCCATATTGCCGATGGTGCGGTTCAGGATCTTATCGAACTGTTCTTTCAGGATTGCGAAGGTGTCGCCGTTCAGGCTCAGGTTCTTTTCGTTGGTGCTGCACATGGTTGTGTCCTCCTTCAAAGTTAGAGCGTATTGCTCCTGATATATTTGTTCCGACACGCTTCGGAACAGAAGTCCTTGTATTGCTCGTTTACCTTCGTCGTGATCCAGCCCTTATCGTGCAGGATCTTACGGTGCGCTTTGGAGTTGAACGCTTCTTCCTTACTGTCGAAACGGAACTTTTCTACCTTCCCGCAGCAATCGCAGCGGTACGGCGTCGCTCCCTCCCAGAACCCATCGAAGTCAAAGTCGTCTCGCATTGCCGCCCTCCTCGCTTTCTCCGCTCAGTCTCCGTTGCAGCTCGGTCACCAGCTCTTTCGTGCTGATACTGGACAGATCGACGGTTTCGTCGTCGCCATCGCATTCTGCGTCGTCCTTGTCTTCGCCGTCGTAAGCGACCAAGATTTCAGAGGAAAGAAGCAAAGCGGGGCGAATGCCGTACGAGTTGGATGCGTAGTAGTCGCCGTAGCTGCCGTCGGTGATGACGCGCCACACGAGGCCGGTGAGGTTGGTGTACGGGGAGCGGAGCCACCGACACGCCCACGGCGTAGCGAGCCACCAGTAATCATCCACGTTCAGCGGGATCAGCTCTTTGAACTGTCCGTACTGCCAGAGCGTCAGCGGCGCGGCTCGTACGCCTGTGAGCGTCCCGTATCCGCCGCTTCTGTCGGTGCAATTCAGGTCTACATCGAACTCGTGGATTGCAGCAGCCTCCTTGCTGTCACGCGGCAGGTTGCCAACCCACTCGTCGATGCGCTTTCTCAAGTCCGATGTGGCGTAGTTGTTGCGATCTTCCTCGTTCATATCAGCTTTGAACGCGCAGGACTCCTTGCTCTGTGCCAAGAGAACGAAAGTCTCGTTCCCGCGCTGCTCCAGAACCACGAACTGCTCACCGGCGAATGTGAACAGCTCGCCGGGTGCGATGTTTGCCAGATACTTTTTCTTCATGCCTGTCTCCTCCTTCGATTACCAAGTCTCCGCTTCCTGCAAGGTCACGACCACGCGGGGATCTCGACTGTAAAATCTCCTGATCTGGAGGTCTACAACCTGCACATCATCGTGATATGCGAGCTTATTCAATGCGTCAAGATAGACCTTAATCACGTTGTCGGCGTCGCATTTCTTGAGCGGGCGGAGTTTGCGTTCCTCCATGAGTTTCTGTGTCTTCTTCGGCTTGCTCTTCGGGATACCGTAGTAGGCGGTGATGCGGACATCCACCGGCACGTCAGGCTCGAACTTGAAGTCTCTGCATTGCCGCCTGTACTCGACCTTAATCAGGTTCTCGTACGACGCCGTCTTGTCCGGCGTGTAGGTCTGGACGAACGCCCCTGCGTTGCGGAAACGCGGACGCCCTTTCCCCTGCGGCTCTCCGAGTACGGTAAACTTCACTTTCATTCCAGCTCACCATCCGGTATGTCGGGGCATTCGAGCGACGCCTTCAGGTAATACTCAAACGATCTCCCGTCCTTTTTCCTGCGGACAGGTGCGACGCTATACCCGTTCTTATACAGGATCGAGGCGACCGTCACGCGGTCTGTTTCGTTCCCGATTTTCAGGTAGTGCGTCGTCTGCGTGTTGCTCTTTGCCATGTCTCTCAGTCTCCATTCAGTAATTTCTCCATCTCGTCGAAACGCTGACCGGCCATCTTCTTTCTCCAACTCGGTCCGCTGAACTGCATCGGGTAGCACACCTCGAACACACGGTCATAGATGCGGCTGTATCTGATGTCCGTTTCCTCTTTCATGTCCGTGATGGTCAGGTTCGTGGTGAATATCATCGGGAGCTGCTTGCGATACCGGCTGTCGACGATGTTGTAGACCTTCTCCAGCGCGTAGTCCGTGTTGCGCTCCGCA
>CAVIXF010000412.1:0-2039 GCA_963646585.1 Candidatus Gastranaerophilales bacterium HUM_1
TCACGAGGGTGAACCGAGCCGGCATTGATCTGCTTCCGTCCCGCGACCTCAGACTTCAGATCGGGGACAAACTGACGATTGTAGGTGAGCAAAAGGCAATTGACAGGGTTGCGGAAGTGCTTGGCAATCAAGAGAAAGAACTTCGTAACCCGAATCTGCTGTTCATTTTCATCGGACTTATGCTCGGCTTGATTCTTGGCAGCCTTCCGATCTCAATTCCGGGGATGAGCGTTCCGATTAGACTTGGAATCGCTGGCGGTCCGATTCTGATTGGCATTCTGATGGGGGCTTTCGGCCCGAGAATCCATCTTACCACCTACACGACACACAGTGCGAACCTGATGCTTAGGCAGTTTGGTCTGACGGTCTATCTTGCCGGACTGGGACTTAGCGCCGGGCCGGACTTCTTCGAGACTGTCCTCAGACCAGAGGGCTTGTTGTGGATTGGTGTAAGTCTTCTTCTGGCCATCGTTCCGGTGCTTCTGGTCGGCTTCATCGCATCCAAATTCTGCAAGACGAACTATTCGGAGAATGTCGGGATGTTGTGCGCCTCCATGGCCAATCCTATCGCGCTCAACTATGCGCTCACGACCGTTGATGACGATGAGCCGTCAGTCGCCTATGCCACCGTCTATCCTATGGAGATGTTTCTCCGTGTGATTTCCGGGCAGGTACTCATGTTGCTCTGACCATTTTCTCACGATACATAGGTTTTCATGCTTGGCAACCTTGGAGCGGACGAACCGGTAGAGGTCCGGAAGGATGAGTACAGGTGAGGTGCAGAGCAGAATCCAGCCCCAGTCTGCAAGAGGGAGGGGGGAGACCTCGAAGAAGGCTCCGAAGCAGTTGACGATCAGAAACTGTCCTACCAGAATGATCCCCGCTACCCAAAGGCAGCCGTAGCAGGCCGAGGCTTTGAATCTTTTCCGGTTGAAGAAGAAATCAAGAATGTCTTGAAGGACACTGCCTCCTGTCCTAAAGTATCTGGCGTTGAACAGATTCCAAAATTGGATCAGCACGAATGTCGAGAAGAACACTCCAAGCTCATAGCCGGAAAGCCGCGCCTTGGTGTGGGCGGAGAACGCTCCGCTGAAGAATTCGCCGACAATGTTCCAGTGCAGGAGGTCGGCCACCGAAATGATGTCCATCCTCCAGAGAAGCTGCCAGAGAAGGGCGAGGAATGCGAAGAAGAATATTCCTGAGAAAAGGATCCTTTTACCCATCCGCCGGTCGATGATGTGGCTCTTCTGATCGCGCGGCTTCTCGTCCATCACCTTTGGGTCCGGAGGGATCGAGGACAGAGCCATCGCTGCGAATGTGTCCATGATCAGGTTGACCCACAGCATCTGCGTGACGGTCAGTGGGGATTCCAGCCCGATGAACGCCCCCAGCAGCACAATCAGGCAGGCGCAGACGTTGATTGTCATCTGGAACAGGATGAAGCGCTTGATGTTCAAGTATAATGAGCGTCCCCACAGGATGCCTTTGCCTATGCTGGAGAAGGAGTTGTCGATGATTGTGATGTCACTTGCCTCCTTGGCTCTTGCCGTGCCGTCGCCCATCGAAAGCCCTACCTGTGCCTTTTTCAGGGCCGGGGCGTCGTTCGTCCCGTCACCGGTGACAGCCACGACCTCGCCCATCTCCTGAAGCAATGTGACAAGGCGTACTTTGTCCTCGGGACGCGCGCGTGACAGGACCTTCAGGCCAGGGAGTATCTCTTTTTTGAGAAACTCATCACTCTTTGACGCGAATTCGGATCCGGTGATTGTCAGAGGGCTCTTTTCGTTTTCCCCGATGATTCCGGACTGACGGGCTATCTCGCACGCCGTGAGGGCTGTGTCTCCTGTCACCATGATCACCCTCACTCCTGCGTGTCCGGAGCATGTGTCAATCGCCTGACGCACATCCTCCCTGATAGGATCCGCGATGCCGACAACGCCGATGAATCTGACCTTGGAGTCCTCCGCCGACATGTTCCTGACAGCGAATCCCAAGGTCCTCATTCCTTTTGACTGCCATGTGGCCAGAGTGGCGAGTAC
>CAVIXF010000413.1:0-780 GCA_963646585.1 Candidatus Gastranaerophilales bacterium HUM_1
CCATCGGTTCGTTCGTTCCGATCCTCGGAACCGTCATCGGCGGAGTTCTCGGAGGGCTGCTGGGCGGTTTTTTTGGCGGCTTCGGAGGGGACAAATTGCGGCAGATCCGTCTGGAACAGCAAAAAGAGGCTTCGCGGCGGGAACTGTTCGCCCTTGTCGCGCAGGAGGAAAGGGCCCGAAGGGAGCTCTTCTCGTCGGCCCTGTCCGACATGACCGAGAAGTTCGACTGCGCAATCCGCGACTGGCTGCGGAACCAGAAGGACGTCGTCGACGCGCGACACCGCAAGGCCATCGCCGACCTGTCAAAGTCGGCGGAGGAGAGGGCGGCGGAAGCCAACGCCGTCAAGGAGGATGCGGCGCAGCTCGCGTCGCTGCGAAAGGAACTGGAGGCGCTCTGATGGATACGGCATCGCTGATTAAGGCCCTGGAGGAAAACTGGGATTTGCTGGCGAAGTCGTCAGACGCCAAGGTCGTTCCGACGATGAATTTCCTCGCCGACCGAATGGCGCATCCGAGAAGTTACGTCACGCTGGCGGGAGAGACCTCCAGCGGGAAGTCCACGCTCGTCAATGCGTTTCTCGGACGCAAGTTCCTGGTTGCCGGCGCACAGCCGACAACGGGGACGGTGACGTGGATTGAATACGGCCTTGCGGACAAGGAGCGGCTGCTGGCCGTGAACCGCGACGCGACCGTCGAGGAGCTCACGCGGAGCCAGTTCGATTCGCTGACCCGCAAGCCCGACGGCAAGCTGCTGCGCCTGAAGGCGGAACTGCCGGAGAC
>CAVIXF010000413.1:847-2037 GCA_963646585.1 Candidatus Gastranaerophilales bacterium HUM_1
CGCAAGGGCTTTCGCGGGTTGAACGTCTTTGACACCCCCGGCTTCAACGCCGTCATTTTCGAACATGCGGAAGTCCTGAAGGAGTTCCTGCCGGAGAGCGACGTCATCGTCTTCCCCGTCTCGTATAAAGTCGGCTTCGGCGCGAGCGACCGCAAGCTCATGGGGTTGATCGGGGAGGTCTGTACGCATTTCGGCGAAACGCCGGTCATCCTCGTCGTCAACCGGGCGCCGGCGGGGTCGGACGAATCGGACAAGCGCATACAGGAGATCCGCCTTGCCGCCGAGGACTCGCTCCATCGCAAGACGGAACTCGTCATCGTCGAAACCTCCCTGCCGACGGAGGACGGCGAAAGCACGTTGCCGAATGCGGACGCCCTGTGGCGATCCGTCGCCTCCGTCGCATTCGCCGAGTCGCGCGCGCAGGAACTGAATCGTCGCTTTTCGGACGCCCTGCTTTCGCTGGCAAGGCAGCGCAGCGGCGAGATCGAGACCCTGCTGGCGACGATTGCCGCAGGCGAAGCGGCCGTCGACGAACTGAAGCAGCAGCGGAGACGACTGGCCGAAGACGAAAAGAAAGCCTATGCCATCGTCGACAGGTATATGGCGAAAATCTCCTCGGAACTTCCGCGACAGGTCAAGGCGGGCGTGAATTCACTTCTGAAAGACGTGCAGGGAGAGGTGTCCGACTCGAACAAATGGGTCGATGCGCAGCAATGTCAGGCATACGTGTCGGGGCATCTCCTCCCATTCGGCACGGACGCGCTGGCAAGGTCCATCGAAGACTACCTGATGGACGTCTTCCGGCACATGGACGAGGATCTGGACGAGCTTGCGAACATGACCGTCCGCCATGTCGAGAACCGCGCACGGACAATCGAGAATCCCGAATTGAAGAGACTCGTCGGGAGCCTGGCGATCTGCCTGGGTCAGCGCGTGGCGGGCGAATGCTTTTCGCAGACGGTGAGAAGCGTCAGCGGCGTGGGAGGCGCGGCCAACGGCGTCGGCAATCTCGTGAAGATGGGCGTCAAGCAGGTCGGAAAGCTGTTCGGCAAGACGTTCAGCCGCGAGGTCTACACGCAAATCGGCAAGATCTTCACGAAGAACGTCGTCAAGACGATGTCCGTCTGTCTGCAGGCGTTCGTCGAAGGCGTGTTTTTCGCATGGGACGCCTGCCATTGGCAAGGCCAGCT
>CAVIXF010000414.1:0-2033 GCA_963646585.1 Candidatus Gastranaerophilales bacterium HUM_1
ATCATCGGCTCGACCTTGCCTCAGACGGACGCACTTGCCATCCTTCAGGTCGATTGCAGGTAAGATAATCATAGTAAGTTCAGATGACTCCCTTGGAACTCGGAACGCCCTTCTCATTCGGGTCAATGGCCTTGGCGGCGCGAAGCGCACGAGCGAAACTCTTGAACAGACCCTCGCAGACATGATGGGCCTCATCCCCGTAAATCTGACGGAGATGAATGTTCGAGCGGCTCTCAACGGAAACGGCGCGGAAGAACTCCTCGACGAGTTTCACCTCGAAGTCCCGCACCATCATGTGCTTCATCGCGCACTGCATCACCAGAAACGGCCGTCCGCCGAGATCCAACGACGTCTCGCAGAGAGCCTCATCCATCGGAATGGACGCGAAGCCATAGCGGACGATTCCCTTCCTGTCGCCCAACGCCTCGTTCAGAGCCTTTCCGAAAACAAGCCCGACATCCTCCACCGTGTGGTGGTAATCGACGTCAAGGTCGCCCTTCGCCGTCACCGTCAGGTCGATCAACGCATGACGCTTCAGCAACTCAAGCATGTGGTTCAGGAAGCCGATTCCCGTATCGACGACGCCCTCGCCGCTCCCGTCAAGGTTCAGCGCAAGACTGATTCGGGTCTCCTTCGTGTCGCGCCGGATGGATGAAGTTCTCATTCCGTTTTCAGGGCGATTGCCGCGTTAGGACTGGAAGGCCTTCGCCTGAGTGCGGAGGCGTTCGGCGCGCGCGGCCTGACCGAGTTTGTCGAAACAATCCGCCGCCTTCACCATCGCCTCGGCACACTCGCGGGCGCACTCCTGCTGGTTGTACATCAACGCCACGCGGAGGTAGGCTTCGCGAAGAGCCTCCTTCAGGGCATCCGGAGAACTCTTGCCTTTCGCAAGAATGATGTCGCCGCGCATCACGAGAGCCGCCGCCGAAGCCGTACGATCGCCACTCGAAACCGCCTTCTTCAGGATGCTTTCAAGTTGCTCGTTCTTGCCAAGCTTCAGCAGGGTCTGCCAGTAGGCCGACGCAAGATCGCCGCGATAGGCGGCCGTGCGATCCTCCGCAATAATCGGCGTACAGGTGTCGTAGGCCTTCTGGGTCTGACCGGCGGAGAGGTAGGCGAGAACCAGGTAGCGGCCCGCGCGCTTATCCCACTCCAGCATACGGTACTCAGAGACGATTTTCGAGAGAATGCCGATTGCGCTCGCACCCTGTCCCTTCTCCACGAGTTCGACGGCCTTTTCAAACCCGGCCGGCACCGGAATGTCGAGGCTGACGACATCCGCATACGGGCGTTCCGCGCTCACGTCCGTCTTGCCGTTCTTCTTGAAAGTAATCGCGTACGTCTTTGAGCGCGGCTGCCATTTGATTTCGCCCGTGAGCGTTTCGGTCTCGGTCTTGAGCGTACCCTGAATGGCCATCAGGGGCGCGGCGGAAAGGGCCGCAAGTCCAAAAATGATTGCTGTTCTCATTGTTCTTCTCCTTCGTGCTTTGTTCTGTTTAGTTTTCCGATGGCGCGGGCGTCGTCTCGGTGGACTTCTCGGCCTTCGCCTGATTGATGCAGTTAATGATTTCCGTACGGGACTTCCCGTTCGGGAAAAGGTCAAGGTATTGCTGTCCGTAGGTCAGCACGCGCTCAACCTGGTCGGATCCCATCTTCGTGAAGAGCGGCACGAGCGACGCATAACTGCGCTCGAGGTTCGCCACCTCGCCCGGCGACATCTT
The DNA here is from genome assembly GCA_963646585.1 of Candidatus Gastranaerophilales bacterium HUM_1. Classification (GTDB taxonomy): domain Bacteria; phylum Bacteroidota; class Bacteroidia; order Bacteroidales; family UBA932; genus Cryptobacteroides. Next base: position 1,722 of record CAVIXF010000414.1, read on the forward strand.
GTCCAGCGGATGATCCTCGGTGACCCCGTGCGCCTGAATGAAGACCTGGAAGGTCGCCGCCGCACGCCCGCACGTCTCACGCGCCTCTTCCTTCAGACCCATCTCCTCTTCGGCCTTCATGCGTCGGACGAGGACGTCACCCGACAGAAGGTCGATTTGGTCGCGTTCCCACTGCTCCTTCTTCGCCCAGTAGTTGCGCACCTTCTTGATCGAGGAAATCGCCGCGCCAAAGTACTTGTTGCGGAGCGTGGCATCCTTCTCGCGCCTTCCCTGCTCGGAGGCGACCTCCACGAGAAGGAAGCGCGCATCCGC
>CAVIXF010000415.1:0-2028 GCA_963646585.1 Candidatus Gastranaerophilales bacterium HUM_1
CTCAGCCGGCTTATAATATCGTCAAACTTATGCTGTATTGCGTCCTTCTGTCTGGCACTGGCCTTGGCAAGTCCGCTCTTGTACTTCCGCATCAGCGAGGGGTTGACCCCGAGGCACTTCGCCAGCTCCGAGGCGTTGATGAAGGGAAAGGCGAGAAAGAACGTCGACATATCGTAGCGGTATTCCACCTCCACGCCCTGCCCGTCGTACCATTCGGGATATGCGCCCGTGCGCTCCTTCATGTACTCCGCCTGCTCCTGCACGAAGTCCGCGAACTCCTTCCGGGCTTCCTGCTCCGTCAGTCCGCTTGCAAAGAGCGGCAGTCCGCCGGCGGCATAGATGCCGTAACCGCCGTCCGTGCCCTTTTCGATAATTGCCACGATTTTCTTCATCTCTTTTTTTTCCTTTAGTTTTTGTCCGGGTGTCCATCCAAACCCACCCTCCCCGAAGGGAGAGTGGGAAGCTCCCGTGAAGCTCTTTACTTTTTCAACCCTGCCGCCTTCATCATGCCGTCGAGCGTTCCGTTCGGAATCTCCTGCGTCTTGTGTCGGCCAACCGGGATGGCGTAAGGGTAATCCGGATGCACGTATTTGTAGTGCCTCTTTCCGCCCTTGATTGTCCAGCCGTGCTGCTCAATCAGTTTGTAAAATTCAGAATACTTCATAGACCGCTTGTTAAATGAACACTGCAAAGGTAACGCTTTTGTTCCAAACCGCCAAACATTCCGGCCGCTTTTTCCCGGCGCAAGGCGAGATTTAACATTTTCTTCCCTGCCTCATGCCTTTGCTTGTTGCCGTGTCAAAGCAGAGGGGTTGGCGGAATCGAACCGCCGAATGGCAACGCGAAAAAAGTCAATAGCGTTTTCTGTTGCCAATGCCGCCTGCCGGCCACCCCCGTGCCCGTCTTTCCGGGCTGTCATCCGAGGCTTCTCAGGCTTCCTACGCTTGCCTCATGTTGTCCGTCACAATATGTCGTCGTATTCTTGTTCGTCTTGGGAATTGTCCGCCGTCTCCTGCTCTTCCTCCGTTTCTTCCACTTCCTCTTCCGTTTCCTCCGGCAGGAACTGCAGGCCGTACTTTTCCGTGTAGCGTGCCTCGTTCGGGTTGCGGTGGGTCTGCGCGTCGTACCGCAGCGTGTAGCTGTTGACGGTGTAGAGGTAGCCGTAGCGGTAGTGCAGGCCGTAAATGGCGCGGCGCACCTTCTTCGGGAAAATCCACAGAATCCTGTCCGTCTCCTGCTTCATGCCGCCCATGATCCGCACCCGCTCCATCTTGAGCTGCATTCTCGTCCGCTGCGACTTGACGGCAAATGACTCCTTGGCCTCCGGGGACTTCGCCCATGCCTTCAGGCAGCAGGTTCTCCACTCTTCGAACCGTCGGAGCGTCTCATCCGTGTGCTTCAGCCCGAGCCTTTTGACAATGAAGCCGACGGCGTAATCCGTGATACCCAGTTCTGCCGAAATCTCGCGTCTGGACATGGTGGGGTACATCGCAACGATGCGCTCCACCGTCTCTTCCGGTATGCTCAGTCTCTTGCTCATGGCTGTTTTGCTTTCAGTGCGATACAGGCAGGATAGACGGTGTCGAAGCCGTCGAACTGCTCCTCTATGTGTTCAATCTCGATGTCATCAAGCAGCCCGTCCGGAGCCTTGATGTAGACCTCTTCCTCACTGGAGGAGCAGAGAGTCCTTATTAGCTCTGATTTCTTCATACGTCATGTGTTGATAGTCCGAAATGTCGCCCACTGTCCCCTTCGGGTGTTCCATGAACAGCAGATACATGGGCGTGTATTTCTGCTTGTCCGTCCGCCATTTGTACAGGTAGTAGACCTTGGCGGCGGGTCCCACGCGCCCGATGGTCTCCACGAACCGCGGCTCTTCGCCGAACCTCCGCAGGCAGAAGTCGTTGAGGTTGGCTTCCCCCTCTATCCATTTGGTGATGTACATCAGCGGTCCAGTTTTGCAGTGATGAAGTTGGTGCGGATTTCCGTCAGCCGCTTCACGGCTTCCGCCGCGGTGGTCTTCCCGTC
>CAVIXF010000416.1:0-2028 GCA_963646585.1 Candidatus Gastranaerophilales bacterium HUM_1
GTTGAAGCGTATCGTGATGTCCTCGTCGTAGGCTCCGGCTACGACCACAGCGGTATCGCCGTAGGTCTGGATGCCGCCCGCCTTCTTTTCGAGGATCTGCTTTGCGATCTGTACCGGATCGCCGCCATCCACCACGATCTCGACGCTGTGCGGCGGTCTGCCGTATGCGTCCGTCTCGTTCGTCGGGTTCTCGTACGGCGCGACGCTCACGACGCCCTGCACGTTATTCAAAATGGCCGACCTGATGCTCTCAAGCATCATGGACGACCTGTTGAAAATCTTATCTGCGTAGGATTGGCGGAACTCCGCGTCTGTCTCCTCGTCGCGGCCTGCGATGTAGCCGCACATATTGGCCACGGACAGCAGCCCCGCGTCCGCCTTGACGATCTGCGTTATAACGCCGTCGGGCAGGAGAATGTCGCCGGTGTCTACCGTGCCGAAGGTCACGATGCTCGTCACCGTTTCCGTCGTCAGGTTCTCGCTGAGTATCAGCGTATTGCTCGACGCCTTATCGACCGCGTCGATCAGCAGCAAAGCGTTGACCTCGTCTACCGCCGCGGTGAACTCCTCGCCAGCGACCGCCTTTGCCAGTCCTTTCAGAACATCGACAGCCTGTTCCCCCGCCTGCGGTTCGTAGGAGAACACGTCGCCGTTGAGCGCTACCGTGTAAACGTCGTCTATCTCCGCCGTCGTCAGCTTGACCTTCGCCTTGTTGAACGAGGATCGCGTGATCTCCCGCGCTTCGGTCAGCGAGAGGTTCGTCTTTGGGTTCGTGTCGGACGCGATCATCGTACCGGCCGCCAACTTCGTACCGTCCGTGCCGGTACAGTGTATCGGGTAGTACGACTTCGCCGCCGTCTCACGGGTAGAGCCGCCGTACTGCGCGGCATTGTCAAGGCTGGTGCCTTCCGCCGTAGACGGATACTGGGAGTGGTAAACATCCTCCCCGAACTCCCACAGCTCCGCGATCTGGTCGGCTACATTCGTGAGCAGGTGATTTAACAGGGACTCAGGGTTCTGCCGCGTATTCACGCCCCACTTCTCGCTGAGCTGCTGGTGCATCTCTTCGAGAATGACGTCCAGACGCTTGATGTTCGGCCCCTGCGGGGTCAGTCCGTAATCAGCCATATAGCGTTACCTCCTCCCTGTAAGTTTCCTCCCCGACGCGGACGGTGTAGTAGAACGTCGCCGTCCGTTTCGCCGGGTCGTACTCGACCTTCGTGACTTCCGCAGCCTTGACCTCGTCAACCTTCAGGATCTCTTCCCGAATGAGCTGCTTTATCTTGACGGTGTTCGGGTTCTTGACGAACACCTCCTCGAACCACGGAAAGCCGTATTCAGGACCGAGCCGCCATTCGTCATATATCCAGCGGAGCCGGACTTCTACTGCTTGCCTGACGCTCTCCGTCACGGAGATGTCGCCATTCTCGGAGATGGCAATATCGCCGTCTTCGTTCACTCTGATGTCTAACACGGTTGATACCCCCTCCAGAAGTGGTCAGAAAACGCCGTACAGCGTCCAGAAAGTGTGTTTACGCTTTTCGGGTGTAAGTTTGTTGCTTATTCTTGAAAGCCCGTAGCGGGGCTTAAAATCGCTTACAGGGGTGGTGACGTCTTTCCGCCGCTGTCTCCGGTGTGCGTGTGCTGTGCCACGCTGACGCCCCGTGCGCCCACATCGCCGCTCGCCTGAACCGAACCGTTCACGGTCATGTCGCCGTTCACGGTGATCTTCGCCGCGTCGATGACGACCTCACCCCGCTTGACGGTGATGCGCGTCCCGCCCGCGTCCAGCACGAGAGCGTTGGCGGCGCAGGCCGCCTTGACCGCTTCGCTCGCCTGCGTGAACAATCCGGGGATGCAGATGGCGTTGGTCATATCGAACGCGAGGTCGGTATCCGTCTCCTGCCCGTACTGCCAGTAGTCGAGGCTCTGCTCGGCTACCACGATCAGGCAGCCGTCCCCGGCTTTCACCGGAAACGCGACGGTCGCGTTCTGTCCCGCTCCCTGTGGGAATACGACGGGTACGCC
>CAVIXF010000417.1:0-2027 GCA_963646585.1 Candidatus Gastranaerophilales bacterium HUM_1
CCGTGGGCGCGACGAAGATCCGCTGCATCGGCCACGACTACGAGCGCGGCACCATTAAGCTCATGCAGATGATCCGCGAGATGCAAAGAGCGCTGCGCGGCGACGTAGGAGCACAGACGCGGCTTTCCCGCACGCAGGAAGGTACTAATACTGCCAAGACGCAAAACGCGCCTGTGAGTGTCCAGAGGGCGCAGACGGCGGTCAATCGGATGGCGGGAGTGAACCCCTCCGACCGTTTCACGGCAGAGACGACAATCCCTCAGTCGCCTACGGCGACAGCTCCCTTTGCACAAGGGAGCCGAAATATGGAAGGAGAATTTGGAAATGGACAGAGCGCTTATCAGGGACGAGAAAACGGGTCTTATGATCTCCGTGCCGGCGGACAAGCTGCCGCAGAAGGAAAAGCGCAAGCTCTCACCGGAGGCCGAGCGGAAATTCCGGGAGGCGTGGGAGCGGACACGCAGGCGGATCTACGGCAAGTAACCCCGGCGCAGCTCGGCATCCAGAACGGCGGCACGGAGGCCGTGACCGTCGTGGACGCGCAGAAGCTCGGCGGCGAAGCGAAGAGCGCCTGGGACGCGGTGCGGGAGACCGGGCTTGAGCCGGTGGCGGTGCGCGGCGCGATCCAGATCTCGAACGGCTACGCGAACGCCTACACGCAGAGCGGGAAGGTGTTTTTCCGTGTGGATGCTGTGGACAGCGCGGGAAACATCATCAGCCCGGAAATGCTGGTGCAGCACGAGATGTTCCACAACTATGCCTCCGAGGACGTTATCCGCGCGACGGACGAGGTGATCCGCGCGAGCATGACCGCCGAAGAATACGACGGCATGTATGAGAGCTACCGGGACGCCTACGCGAGCATCTACGACTTTGACACGATGAGCGTGGACGAGATCGAGCAGCTGCTCACGGAGGAGATCGCGGCGGACGCCTACGCGGGGCTGAATTACTGCTCCGGCGACACGCCGGTACAGGAGGCCGTGCGCGCCGAGACAGAAAGAAACGCCCCCGCCCAGAGGGCAGAGGCGCAGCGAGAGACGACGGGGCCTCCGGAAGGCAGAGGCGCGATCGTTGTTCTGCCGGACGGCAAAAAGTACGTACAGGCTGACCGACAGGTGATCTTCGGGAATGACCCGAGCAGCTGGGCCGACCAGATCGAAGGATACATCAACCGGAAGATACGCAACGGCGAGGACGTGATCCTCACGACGGATTCCGGAGATGTGCTGAAAATCACGAAGGATACCGCCGGAAAAGCGAGCTTCAGAAATTATGTGCGCGACGCGAATGGGAGGCTTCGACCGCTTACAGACGCCGAATATGAAACCAAGTTGAACGCGGAAGCGCATATTGACGAGCTGGCGAGGATATCCGAAAAAACATCCGACAGGGCTAAACCGGACGAAATTGGAAGAACGGGGACGCCGATACACGGTGACATCGCAAAAACGGATGGTACTACCGGCGCGCATGGTTTGCTGACTTCGACGGGACATATTATCAGGTGACGATCTCAACTGCCGACGGCACAAATGGGGTAGTTGTGTATAACGTCGGACAAATAGAAAGAAGAAGCCCTCCCAGTTTTAATGGCTCTTCCAATTCCGTTGCCGAAACTGGCGCTCGTAGGGGAAAGTCTTCTTCTACAGCTACTATACGCCAGACGGAGGGGAATAGTCAAGAAAAATCTTCCGGCAGGTATGTGTAACGAAATCGTTGGCAAGGGGGGCTGGTAGCCAAAATCAGCTTGGAAAAACGTGTTGTTCAAAGAGAAAAAGTCACAGCGGCTGAGCGCTTAGGCGCACTCAACCACTGCTGTCACTCGTAGGAGTGCATCCCGGACAGCGGGTCAAAGTGCGTCAGGTAATATTTTACAACAGGATGAACGTCGCAGGAGGACAGCGTATGCGGAGGGATGTAAGCGTCCTCACACAGGCTGTCGACCTTCGCTGCGGAAAGCGGCAGCGTTACGGTGAAGCTGCTCTCCGGCCTGCTGTGAGCCCTCCAGCCGCGCAGAACAAGCC
>CAVIXF010000418.1:0-2021 GCA_963646585.1 Candidatus Gastranaerophilales bacterium HUM_1
CCGTGGGCTACCAGCCTGACGAGCTGGCCATTGTGAATGAATATGCCTACGTGGCGAACTCCGGAGGCTACCGGGCTCCGAACTACGACTCAACCGTCTCCGTGGTCGAACTGGAGTCGATGCGACAGGTCTATAAGATAGACGTGGCTATCAATCTCAGCCGGATCAAGGCCGATGCCTACGGCAATCTTTGGGTCTCATCCAGAGGTAATTATGATGACATTCCATCCAATCTCTACCGGCTGGAGTCTTCAGGCGGACGTTACAAGGTAGCGGAGACGATGAATATTCCCGCATCGAACATGGCACTGCACGGCGATTCGCTCTACGTTTACAGTGTCGAGTACAGCAACCAGACATCCAAGAACACGGTGACTTACGCCATCATCAACGTGAAACAGAAACGGGTGGTCTCACGCAGTTTCATCACTGACGGGACTGATCGCGACATCGTGATTCCATACGGTTTGGCCATCCACCCCAAGAATGGGGACATATTCATAACAGACGCAAAGAATTACGTTTCGAGCGGGGTGCTGCATTGCTATTCAAAGGAGGGAGTGCACAAATGGAGTGTGAGGACCGGGGACATTCCTGCGCACATGGTGTTTCTAGACCGCAAAAAGAGTTCTGAATGAGACGCTTGGCTGCATATTCATTGATCATTCCGCTTCTTGCGGCATGCCGGGTCGAGGTTCCGTTCGTGAGCCTCGGGTTGGATGAGGTGTACAAGATCGCAAGAATGCAGACTCTGGCCCTGAAGCCGGCCTATACCGGAGAACGGTACATCTGGACGGTCAAGACGGCCTCCGGAGCAGACTCTTTGCTGTGCGAGAGCAAGGACTGCATATTTCTTATGCGCTATCCCGGAGTCTATGAGGTCACTTTCACCATCGACGATCCGGTGAATCCGATTGTGTATCCGATGACTATCCATGTGGTCGATGAGGAGATAGAGTACAGCCCCTACATCGCACACGTCTATGAATATCGGCCGGCTCCGGGACAGTTCATCAACGAGATGCCGGCCTATCAGGAGGGCGACACCGAAAAGACGATGATTCAGAAAGCGGAGGAGTCCCTGACAGGCAATTACGGATCCGGAGTCTCCCTCGGAGCCTACGGAGGCTATGTCACTTTCGGGTTCGACCACACCGTTGTCAACACTCCCGGCGAGCAGGATTTCCGCATAGAAGGCAACGCCTTCCGCAGCGCGGCCCACGACGGGCTTGATGCGGGCAGCTGCGAGCCTGGGATCGTGATGGTGATGTTCGATGAGAACCAGAATGGGAAGCCAGATGACAAATGGTACGAGATCGACAAGAATCCGTGGTACACGAACGATGCGGCAAGGTTTGGATATTCAATAACTTACTTCCGCCCTTCCGCGGACCACACCGCTGTGCCGAGTAATGACGGAACCCTGACTGACATTGAATATGTCAGGTGGGAGGACAACGCCGGACAGACAGACTACGTCTATAAAAACAAATTCCACAATCAGGACTACTGGCCGAAATGGCTTGCGGATGACAAGATGACCTTCAGCGGAACCCTGCTGCCGAAGAACGCCGAGGACGTTTCGGGAAACGGGACGTACTACCTTCAATATATGTTCAAGTACGGAGCCTACGTCGACAATTATCCGAACAACGACACTGACGGGGATGGCGGCTGGATGAACGGATTCGACATCGACTGGGCCGTAAATCCGGACACACGTGAACCGGTTCATCTTCAGGGGGTCGATTTCATCAGGGTCTATACCGGGCTGAACCAGTACTGCGGATGGCTCGGCGAGACATCGACGGAAGTTTTCGCGGCGCGTGATCTTCACGTGCGTGTGAGACCGGAACAACATCAATGATCAACTTTTTTTGCAATGACATTCAAGAACATACTACCATTATTAGTCGCGACGGCCTGCTGCGCTTCATGCGTTTATCACAACGACGACAATCCGAACGTCTATCCGGAGCCGGAACCTATCCCAACGCCGGAGCCAGAACCGAAACCGGATC
>CAVIXF010000419.1:0-675 GCA_963646585.1 Candidatus Gastranaerophilales bacterium HUM_1
GGCTGAAAGTGACGCTGGAGTTCCAGTCGTCGTTGATGGTGACCTCCTTCATCGCTCCTTCGGTTGTCCCTTTGGAAGTAGAGATGACGATCTTCTCTCCGATGGTAGCGCCGGAGTAGGCGTTGAACGTGGCGGTGCCGTCCTCAGGGTCTTTGATCTCGACACTTCCATTTCCCGTCGAGGTGATCTTCCCGTAGACGTTCACGGTGGAATCCTTCCCGAGGTTTATGGTCTCCTCATCGGTAGTGGATAACGACAGCGTCGCTCCGGGCCCGATGTCGAAGCGGGCTTCCGCGCCGACAGAGAACGTAGGTGTCTCAGCGGCACTGGCAGTGAAGGTTCCTGAAACAAGCTTCATAGTGCCGGACTCGAGCTTCAGCGCAGAAGTCGAATTGTCAGTGTTAATGTAGGCCGTAGCGCCATCGGCACTGATGACCTGCCCGTCATTAAGCGTCAGCTTGGAAACGGTGGCGTTGACCAGTGCGAAGTAGGTGTTGGTGACAGCTCCGTCAGCGACCTCTCCGTAGATGCAGTTGGCATAAACAATCGTGGCCTCGTTGCTGCCACCGGTAACAGCTCCGGTCCAAGATGCGGTCGCAGACAGCACATCTTTGTCGGCGAATGCTACTCTGCTATCTTTACTAGTCTTATACGCATAAGCATTCAGTCCTTTTT
>CAVIXF010000419.1:685-2018 GCA_963646585.1 Candidatus Gastranaerophilales bacterium HUM_1
CAGATCTTCTTCGTCCGTGATTGTCATTCCGGTATTACTGGTAACAGTGACCTGCCCTTTCTCCATCGTCACGGTTCCGGCGGTGAAGGTCCCCGATATGGTAAGCGCGCCGGCATCAGCGCCGTCAACCTTCACTGCAGTACCGCTTACAGACGTCACTTTCTCCAGCAGGATCGTGTTGGCGGCATCAGCATCTTCCGAAGTCTTGCCGTTGATGGTGACAGTGCCTCCGTCCAGGACGGTGACGCTCGCTTTGTTGCCGACAAGGGCGACGGTGACGTCCCCGCCCTTGGCGTAGTAGTCGCATGCCGATTCTTTTTGGGCGACCACTCCGAACTCGTCGCTAGTGTCGTTGTTCTCTTTGGTCGCCTCGATGCACAGGCTGTCGGTAGCGTTCGCTTTCTCCGCCGTGTAGGTGGTCCCAGCGACAGCATTCAGCATGAGCCCCTTGTAGTACAGGCTCGGCGCAACGGTCGCGGTGCCCCCGAATGCGTAGTAGATCTTGATCGTGTAGTCGTCATTCGATATGCTCGAGAAGGTGATCGATGCGCCCTCGGTGAGGTATATGTTCGCATCGCCCGAAACCGCATTTACGGTGAACTCTCCCACCACGTAGAGGTTGCCTTTCACTACGGTCTCCTTCTCGATCAGAGTAGGCGCATCGCCGTCGATCTTTTCCGTGGCCGGAACAGCCGGCCCGTTGTCGGCGGCGTTGGAATCTCCCGCAGGCATCGCGACCGCGAAGGCGCAAATCACCATCGCGAGCACGGCTGCGAGAGCGAGGCATTTGCCTCTTTTAGCTTTCATATTGCTTGCAATCATGCAACATCTCCTCCAATCCTTTCACGGCTTCCGGAGCTTCGGAAAGCCCTCGGAAGCCTTCATGATCCGCGTCGGAACGCGCGGAAGATCCAGAGATCTCGGGATCCCATCCGTTTCCGAACGGTCTTCGGATTCGTGTTCCCAAACCTTGGCTGATTCAGGATTAATGGCCGTTCAGTCGTCTAAGCTTATTAAACTATTCTGCCGGATATCGAAGATTGTGCAAGATCCGGAATCTCTGCCGGAAGAGGCAGCTCTCGTTCGGATGGAACCGCCCATCGAAAAGGAAGCCTGCGATGCATGTCTGCTGCAGCAGACGGATCCTTTCCGTCAAGCCTGCCCGCGGAAGGGCTGCAAACTGCGCCGGAAACCGAAGATCATGGAGGCTTTGGCATCCGCCCTCAGCCAAGGCGCGGAAATAGAAAAGACGGGCCTGCCGGCGGATCCAGACGCGTATGAGACAGGCTCGGAGCCCCTTCCCGATGCGCTCTTCGACGATCCGGTGATAGAC
>CAVIXF010000420.1:0-2002 GCA_963646585.1 Candidatus Gastranaerophilales bacterium HUM_1
TCGGTAAGAAAATTAGCATCGCGCTTGTTTAGATTTGGGGGTATTCTCATAAAAACGGGCAACTTTTTTCAGCCCGAAAATGCCCCTGTTTTCTGCATAAAGAGTGAATAAAGAGAAGCCCCGGCTATCGCAGCCGGGGCTTGTTTTATGCCTTGTAGGTGAAGCGGTGGGTGGTTCCGTTCTTGAATGTAATGGACTCAATCCGCCCGTCAGTCGCCCTGATTTCCTCGATGATGCTGTGGACGAAGTCACGGATAGCCTCGTTGTCGAGCGTTCTGGAGAAGTCCTGATACTCGATGTAGGAGTTCTCGACCAGCTTATTGACCATGATGTAGTAGCTGGCTTTTTTCAGGAAGGAAGAGCTGTCATCGGAGGTTGCAAGACCTGTGGCGGACAGTTCCTCGATTTTCTTGTTGGTCTCCGCCAGTTGCCGGTCTATTTGGGTGCGCTCAAGGATAAAATCCTTCTCCGCCATCGCCTCGTCATCGTATAGGTAGAGGGTGTTCAGACGGGCGAGGGCGGTTTCCAGCTTTCGTTTTCGAGCGCGTAGGTTGTCCATGTCGCGCCCCTCGCCGGAGAATGTTGTGAAAGCGTACTGTGGGCGATATTCGACAGCTTCGCCCGCTTCATCGAAGGAGTCGAGAAGCTGCCGGAGGGCTTCGTGGTTGACGGACTTGACGTTGTCGAACGCGGCTCCACGCAGCAGCTTGCGTTCCAGCGCAGCGGGGGTAGTAGACGACGTACTGGTTCTGGACGCTCTGATGATGTTGGCGATGTAGTTCATCACGAAAGGACCGAGGACGATGTCAGAGATGTACTTGTTGGTACAGGAGGTCATTTTCCGCCTACGGCTCCCGCAGGCGTACTTGGAGGGCATGAAGCCGTTAGCTCTGCGGCGGTCGGCTCCCGCTATCATGTTTGACCCGCATAGCCCGCAGCGAAGCAGCCCAGCAAAGACATGGACGGTCTGACGCTTGTACGCTGGCTTGGCTCTCGGAGCGTTGCGGCGGTTTCTGGAGAGCAGGAACTTGATACGGTAGAACTGGTCCGCTTCGAGAATTGGTTCGTGATGATCCTCGAAGGTGATCCATTCGTCCTCGTCGTGCTTCTCGCCACGCTTCTCGCCGCGATGGACGTTGTAGATGTACTGACCGATGTACCACGGATTTGTCAGTACATGATGAACTGTTGTAGCCGTCCACGACACCCCTGTTTTGGTGCGGATCTCAGAGTCGTTCAGCCATTTGGTGACGTAGAGCAGGGACTGCTGCTCCTCGTAAAGCTGCGCCATTCGGCGGACAACGTTCGCTTCTTCCTCGTCGAGCGAGAACGAAGCGGTATCCTTGCTCCAACGATAACCGTACGGAACTCTACCGCCGTTCCACTGACCGTTATTTGCTCTGGACAGCATGACCGCCGTGACGCGCTCGGAGGTCTGCTTCCGCTCGAACTGAGCAAAGACCATGATGATTTGCAGCATCGCTTCGCCCATCGCCGTAGAGGTGTCGAACTGCTCGTTCTTCGACACGAAAGAGACGCCGAGCTGCTTCAGCTCCTCGTTCATCATGGCGAAGTCGATGATGTTGCGGCTGATACGGTCGATCTTCCAGACCAGCAGGTGAGTGAACTCACCCATGCGGATACGCTCCATCATCGCCTGATAGTCCGGCCGGTCCGTGTTCTTGGCGGAATAGCCGGGATCTGTAAAGACGACGTAGTTCTCGATGCCAAGTACAATCTGACTGTACGAAATCAGCTCGCGCTCCTGCACCTTGAGAGAGTCCTTGTCGACCTGCCAGTGCGTCGAGACACGAACATAGATTGCGACCTTTCGCCGCGCCAGTTTATCTTTGATGGGCATGAAAAACCTCCTTCGGAAAATCCACGGAAAGTCCGAGGACAATCCTATGGAAAGTCCGAGGAAAGTCCGCGGTAACCGTCACCGTCATCGTCACCGTCACCTACACCGTCACCGTACCTCTACGGAGAGATAATATAAGGG